>NZ_JBAGKI010000027.1:0-75203 GCF_036689795.1 Micromonospora palythoicola
GCCTGCCACGGGGGAAGCGGGCGATTGGGGCGCGCACCTGCAGCTTAACCACCCGCGACCGAGGGCACAACGGGGCGGCGTGGGTCAGATTTCCGACGATCGCTGAATGCGACAAGAATTCAGGATCGCCGTCGCCGTTGCGTGACGTTCCGCGGACGCTGCGCCCACCAGGCACCCCCCAGGGCACTGCTGAACCGATCCGTCATGCCGGTCCGCTTCCGGCTGCATCGCCTGTCGTGGAAGTGTCGGGGCGGGACGACCCGCCGGACAGCGGGCGGCGCGGCAACCAGCCGAAGAACCGGTCCCGCAACGACGTCGCCCCGGCGACGTGCAGGTCCTCGGCGGCGGCGGCGAGACAGGCGCCCAGGTAGACGCTGAGCATCGCCCGATCCACGCCGTACTCGGCGAGCAACTGTTCGCGTCTGGGCGCACATGGCCATTCGGCGGCGCAGGTGCGACACGTCCATTCGGGGGTCACCGGAGCGTGCGCGCCCGCCCAACCCGCAGCGGCTCCGTTCGCCGCCGTCGTGACTCCCGAGCGATCCGTAACACCCGTCATCGCGCTCCTTTCCGCCTCCACCGGTGGCGGCGGGCGCGCCCGCCCACCGCCGGGCCGAACATGCCCATGCGCACCTACAGCGTCCGGGGACGCTGCGCCGTTACGTCGTTGCGGTACGTTGACCAACCATGGCCGCCGCGACCTGCCCCAGGCATCGCATCACCCGGATGCATCCATCGTCGCCGGTCGCTGCTGCCGTCACCACTGACCGAAAGCACGACCCTGGAGCCGCGGGTGCGTGACCTGCTCCCGCCTGCCGTCGCGGTGGCCGTGGCGGGTCCGGACGACTGGTCCGGACAGTTGCACCCGGCCGAGGCGACCTGCCTCGGGGACCGCGCGGTGGACAGCCGCCGCCGCGACTTCACCGCCGGGCGGGTGTGTGCCCGCCGGGCGATGGCCGCTCTCGGTCTGCCGCCGGTGGCCGTACCGGCCGCCGCCGACCGTTCACCCGTCTGGCCGGCGGGCCTGGTCGGCACCATCACCCACACCCGCGGCTACTGCGCCGCGGCCGTCGCGCGCAGCGACGAGATCCGCGCGGTCGGCATGGACGCCGAGCAGAACCGCGAACTCGGTCCGGGCGTACGCCGACTGATCTGCCTGCCCGAGGAGGACGAGCAGGTCGAGCGGCTGCCGCCGGGCATCTGCTGGCCCGCGGTGTTCTTCAGCGCGAAGGAGACCGTCTACAAGGTGTGGCATCCGGTCGTCGGCAGCTGGCTGGACTTCCACGACGCACTTGTGCACCTCGATCCCGATGCCGGGACCTTCACCGCGCGGATCTCACCCACCCGGGTCACCGACGCGGCGACAGCCCGGCCACCCGCCCTGATCAACGGACGCTTCGCGGTCGACGGCGCGCTCGTCCGCACCGCCGCCGTACTCACCCCGGGCTAACAAACGACACCGACCGGAAGCGGTCGGCGGCGCGGGACGGTGCCCGGGCTGCGGAAGCGCCCGGGCACCGGCCGACGTCAGAGCCGGGCGAGGATCTTCCTCATGGTGTCGATCTCGGCCTGCTGCGTGGTGACGATGCGCTGCGCCAACGCCTTGGCGTCCGGGTTGGCGCCCTGAGCCGTCTCCTGCTCGGCCATCGTGACGGCCCCCTCGTGATGAACGATCATCATGGTCAGGAACTGTCGATCGAACTCGGCACCGGAGGCTGCCGCAAGCCGGGTCATGTCGGCCTCGGACATCATGCCCGGCATCCCGTGGTCCATCTCGGGCATGCCGTGGTCGCCGCCGCCAGCCATCGGCATCGGCGCGCCCCAGGAGCTGAGCCAGGTCTTCAGTTGGGTGATCTCGGGCGCCTGAGCGTCCTTGATCTGCCTGGCGAGTTGCCGCACCTCCGGATCGGACGCGCGGGTGGTGGCCAGGTCGGACATCTCGATTGCCTGCTCGTGGTGCGGGATCATCATCTGCGCGAACATCACGTCGGCCGCGTTGCTGGTGGCGGCATTTCCGCTGATCGCGCTGGCCGACGGGTTACCTGGCATGTTGTGGCCAGCGCCGACCGAATGGTCGGCACCGCAACCGGCAAGACCGATCGCCACGGTGAGGCTCACGCCGACCCAGACGGCACGGCGTGGACAGAAACGGTTCATGTTTGACAGGGCCTTTCCAGATTCGGTGGACAGAAGCGAGTCGGTGCGGCCACCCAATCCGGGTGCCCGCGTGTCGCTCCTATATCCGCAGCACCGACGCCGAGGCCGTGGTCAGACCGATCATGGGAAACGCTGGCGGGGCGCGGCCGCCCCGAGCCCGGGTGAGTTGCCGATCCGGCGTCCTCACGCTGCGCGTACGTCGAAGATGACGGGCGGCGAACACGGTGGCGAGTGCCAGGCCGGTGGCGACGGCCAGACAGACCGCCCAGCCTGAGGGGTGGCCATGCCCCGGCTCCTCCGTGATCTGGGCGGCCGGTGCCACACAGCGCTCGTCGTGGCAGCCGTCGTCCACGTCAGCTGACGAGATCGGTCCGGCATGGCCGCCGTGGCCGGCCAGACCGAGGACAGGATCGTGCCCCAGGCTGTGCATCGCGGCGAACCCGGACAGGGTGCAGGCCAGCAGCACGAACCGGAGCCATCGCCCGGTGGTGACCGCTTCGCCTCGCACCCGACCACGGTATCGCGGGGCAGACCACACGGGACCGCGATACCGTCCCGGCGGCTACCCGGTGGAGCTGATCTGACGGGTGATCGACGCGTCGGTGATCTCGGCGTCCTTGGTCAGCAGGATCGCCTTGCTGAGGATGACCGTGAGCAAACCGTCACCCTCGAACGGCAGGAACTGCTGCTCTCCGGTCCGGCCCGCGCCCCGGTCCGGCACGATGCAGAGGTACTCGTCGTTCGGGCTCATCAGGATGTTGCCCGAACCCAGGTGGATCCGGTACGTACGCAGGTCACCGTCGACCACCAGGAAGCGGCCGTCGATGCGGGCCCGCTGGCCCACTGCCAGTCGAGGCAGCAGCCGGACCAGCAACTCCCGTCGGGTCTCGGCGGTAGCGGACAACTCCCCGAAGCTGTACGACGACCAGTAGTCCCGGAACCGGCCCTGCGGGCCGCCGTCCGACCAGGTCGGATCGTTGCCGACGCTGGCCACCCCGACGAAGAGGTCGACGTCCCGCATGATCTCACTGAAGACCAGCGGCGGGATCCGGTCCAGCGGCAACGGATCCCCCGGCCGGGCGTCCGTCCACCGCGCTGCGGAGTAGCCGCCTCCGGAGGCGTGCGACCAGTTCTGCGCGGCGGCGATCGGGTAGAAACGCACCTGGTCGGTGACCAGTCGGAGGTAGGACCCGCTGTCGGTGGTGTCGGTGTCCCACTCGTCGCCGATCCCCTCCACCCAGTACTCGGCGCGCAGCCCCCAACCGGGCAGCTCCCGGAAGGTCGGCGGATAGGAGTCGTCGACCATCAACCGCAACCGGTCCGTCCAGCCCCGGGCCGCGGCCAGGGCATGGAACTGGTGCTGACGCAGGATGTGCCCGGCGAACCGGTTCGAGTACGTGCTGGTGGTCTCCTCGGCCGGCGTGAGCAGGTAGACCTCCCGATGTGCCTGCTTGAACGGCTGGACGATGCGGTGCCGCGCCAACCACTCGCGCCAACCGACCACCTCCGGCACCGGCCGGCCGATCGGGTGCCAGATCCGCACCTCGGCGTCGTCGCCGGCGACCACCGCGGTGCCGTCCACGGTGCGCAGCGCGCCGTCGGCCCAACCGCAGGGCACCCCGTCGACCAGCCACAGCAACCGGCGGGCCAGCGTGCCGACCAGCGGGTGATCCAGGTAGCGCTGCCGCCACTGGGCCAAGCTCCAGGTGCGCTGCGCCAGGAAGAGCCGGTCCAGCCGGGCCACCTGGGCGGCGAGCATGCCGCTGATCTCCTTGGCCAGACCCTTCAGGTCGGCCAACTCCGCCGCGTGCTCCCGGCGTACCGATGCCGGTGGGCTCTTCACCCGCCGGCCGGCCTCGGTGTACC
Organism: Micromonospora palythoicola; assembly: GCF_036689795.1. Classification (NCBI taxonomy): domain Bacteria; kingdom Bacillati; phylum Actinomycetota; class Actinomycetes; order Micromonosporales; family Micromonosporaceae; genus Micromonospora; species Micromonospora palythoicola. Next base: position 4,024 of record NZ_JBAGKI010000027.1, read on the forward strand.
AGGTCAGCGTGACACCTGCGGACACGATCGACAGCTCGGCCCGGCAGCCGCCGAGCGGTACCTCGTGCCGCCCCACCCCGGTCAGGCCGTAGTCCGGGACGGCCAGTTCCTCGATCTCGTCCCGGCTGATGCCGAGGGCGGCGGCACGAGCGTCGAGCGCCTTGTCGATCTCCTTGCGGGTGCCCTTGAAGGTGACCCGGGCCGACAGCCGCGCGAGTTGCGCCAGCGCCGGCTCGCCGTCGAGCCGCCCGAGCACCCCGACCGCCGCGTTGGCCACCTTGGGGCAGGCCGGTCCGACGCCGGGTAGTCGACGCAGCATCGCCTCGACCAGGCCGCCGATCCGGCGTACCTGATCCGGTGTCGGTCCGGTCCGCTCGACCAGCCAGAGCAGGCCACGCAGCAGGTCGGCGTTCACCGAGCTCGGCGGCGCGTGCGGGGCGCGGGAGGCGCTGGCCAACCACCTGTCGACGAGCTGCCCCGCCTCGCGCGGGTCCACCTCGGCGAGCAGTCGGGCCGCCTCGGCCGACCAGCCGGCGCTCGGGCGGGGCATGGTGGCGGTGCTGGCGTGGCCGACCAACTGCCGCCACGCCGGGTCGAGGGTGGGCAGCTCGGTGAGGATCTGCCGGGCCCAGGGGTCGCCCGGGTCGAGCCGTGGCCCGGCCACCTCGGCAATGAACTGCCGCAACCGTTGGCTCTCGTCGGACCGGTCGACGAGGGCGTCCATCAGGTCGGCCGGAATCGGGCCGGTGGCGGCCAGGCCACGGGCCACCGTCTCCAGGGCGGTCGGTGACAACGCGTACGGTTCGTCGACGGCGAACGCGGCGAGCTGCTGGAGCTGGTCCGGTGCCAGCTCGGTGGGCAACCGGCGGGACAGCTGACCGATCAGATCGCGCGGCGGCCAGGCGCGGACCCGGTCCTGCCGCACGAGAGCGCCCATGGCCAGCACGAGACACGTCACGTCCGGACGGGACAGTGCGCGCAGTGCGGTGCGTACCTCAGGGTTGTCGCGGCAGAGCCGGGCGTGCGTGTGCAGGTGAGCTGCCAACTTGTCCAGGTCGTTCGCGGCGACCAGCTCGCGGGCCCGGTCGGCGTACCAGACGGTTTCGGTGGTGGTGGTCATCAGCCACCGACCAGCGGGACGAGCTTGAGGAAGGTGACCTCGGTGTCGCGCCGCAGGTCGACCTCGTCGTCCAGCTCCTCGACCTGGCGGTCACCGACCAGCACCACGAAACCGTTGCTGCGGAACGCCTGCTCGGCGAGGGCGATCTGTCGCTGCGGGTCTACCCGGCGCCGGGGCCGTTCGCCCGGGTCACCGTTGAGTGCCCGCTCGGTCGAGGTCGGCTGCACCAGCGACCGGCGTGGCCGCGGGCTGGCCGCGTTGTGCTCGGCGACCTCCTGGTGGATCCGCCGGCGGATCAGCTCACGAAGCGTCAACCGCTCCTCGAAGATCTGCAAGGCCCACGCGGGAGTCCGGGCCCCCGCGGTGCTCTCGTCCACAAAGGTCACCGTCGCCATGTCGGGGGAGTCTAGGTACGCCCTCCGACAGTCCGGCCCGAGTCGGTCGCGGCGGTCTACTCCAGGGCGAAGGTGGCCGACGCGCGGGCGGCCGCGTCCGGCACCGGCTCCAGGTAGAGCAGGCCGTCCCGGTGACGGACGTACTGGCCGGGGAAGTTGACCGACTCCAGGGACACCTTCGTCGGGTCGGCGAGCCCGGAGCGGCGGGTGAAGGTGGCGTCCTGCCGGAAGAGGTTCGAGCCGTCGTTGCGTTCCACCCAGATCTGGTGGTTGCGGTGCCGCAGGAAGTAGCCGGGGTAGTTCGTCGACTCCAGCGAGATCGCCGCGGAGTTCGACAGGCCGGCGACGATCCGGAACTGCGAGTCGGCCAGGTTCGTCACGTTCGGCTCCAGCCGGACCCGGAACTCCCAGTGCCGCAGGTAGCGATCGGGCAGGTCGTGGGCGCGCAGCCGGACCGGAGTCAGGCCGTCCGGCACCGGTACGCCGAAGTTCGGAGTGCCGTCGGCGTTCCAGTAGACCCGCTGGATCCGGGTCCGCCGGTTCGGGTCGTTGAGCGGGTCGTAGCCGTTGCCGAGGTACCGCTCGTAGTTGCGGGAGTGGTAGACGATCACGTCGCTGCCGTCCTCGGCGACGGTGAACGAGTTGTGCCCCGGGCCGTACTGGCCGGTCCGGCTGTCGCTGGCCAGCACCGGTGTGCTGCGCTTGCTCCAGGACGCCGGGTTCAGCAGGTCGCTGTTCGCCGAGGCGGTGAGCAGCCCGACGGCGTAACTGGCGTCGGTGGCGCTCGCCGAGTAGGTCATGAAGACCCGGCCGTTGCGGATCAGCACCGCCGGTCCCTCGTTCACCCGGTAACCCCGGGTCTCCCAGGCGTACGTCGGGGTGGCGATCAGGGTCGGGGTGCCCGCGTACGTCCAGGGGTTGACCGCTCGGGCGAGGTAGATGTTCGAGTTGTTGCCGGCGTACTCCGCCCAGGCCAGGTAGCGCTGGCCGTGGTGCACGAAGGTGGTGGCGTCGAGGGAGAAGCTGCCGCGCGCCGGCTGGAGTTGGCCACGCTCCAGCCACGGACCGTCGAGCGGGTTCGCGGCGCCGCTCTCCAGCACGTACGGCCGGATGGCCCAGATGTCGTCGGTGCGGCCGGCGGCGAAGTACACGTACCACCGGCCGTCGATGAAGTGGATCTCCGGGGCCCAGATGTGCGCGCCCATCTCGCCGCTGCCGTGCCGGCGCCAGATCACCCGCTCGGCCGCGGTGGCGAGCCCCTGGAGGGTGGTGGCGCGGCGCAGCACGATCCGGTCGTACTCGGGCACCGTGGCGGTGAAGTAGTAGTAGCCGTCGGTGTGCCGGTAGATGTGCGGGTCGGCGCGCTGCTCGGCCAACGGGTTGGTGAACGTGACGGCGGCGGCCCGCGCCGGAGCGGCCGGCCCCACCAGGGAGCTGATCGCCCCCATCACCAGGGCGGCGGTCACCGCTGCCCAGCTGCGGTACGTGAGCTTCCGACGCGCCATCGCCCTCGCCCTCCCGCCACCGCGAGCCGGTCGTCCGGGACGGGCACGGTCCCCGTCCGACCGTGCCCGCCGTGCCCGCTACCTCATTGATAGCGTTAACATTTATCCCCGTCAAGACGTGGACACATATCCGAATCCGGGCCGTAACACCACGACGGCCGGTGATCCAAGGGCGGACGTTCTCCCCCGGTCGAGCCACCCAGTTCCCCCTGCCGGGGGAGTGCGCACCTCGACGGGTTCACGAGACTGTCGTCGATGAAAGGACGACCATGGCCGAACCTGTGAATTCCCGTCCGGACCGGCCGATCCGCGTCGCCGTCGTCGGCGCGACATCCGACCTAGGGCGGCCCGGGTGACCAGGATGCGACGGTCGACCCTGCCGCTGCCGGTGCCGTCGGAATGGTTCCGCTTCACCGCCGTGACCGAGCGGCTCACCCTGATCGAGGAACCGCACGTCCGTGGCCTGCTACGGGCGAACCTCTGGCATCTACGCGGCCGCCGGCGGGACCTGCTTGTCGACTGTGGACTCGGTGTCACCGCGCTGGTGCCGCTGTTGCGGGAGCGCTTCGGCCGGGAACCGGTGCTGGTCCTCACCCACGCGCATCTTGACCACATGGGATCGGCCCACGAGTTCGGTGAGGTGTGGGCCCATCCGCTCGAACACGTCGACGACCCCGCTCCGGGCTCGTTGCACGGGCCGACGTTGGCCGCCGACCTGGGCCTGGCCGAAACTCTGCCACCGGCGCTGCTGAACGCACGTCCGCACGGCGGCTACGACATCGGAACCTACCGGGTACGACCCGCGACGCCCACCCGGTCGCTGGCCGATGGCGACATCCTGGAGGTGGACGACATCCGCCTCGTCGTACTGCACCTGCCCGGTCACAGTCCCGGCAGCATCGCTCTTTTCGACGAGCACGACGGCACGCTGTTCAGCGGCGACGTCATCTACGACGACGTCCTGCTCGACTCCCTGCCGGGCAGCGACCGAGGCCGGTACGCGCACTCCCTCCGGCGGCTCCGCGACCTTCCGGTGCGGCTGACACGTCCCGGGCACGAAGGCAGCTTCGGAAAGGACCGCCTGCACCACCTCATCGACGACTACCTCCGTGACGAGGGCGGCGGCCGGCGCTGACCCGGCCTGCGTGCTCCGCCACGGCCGCACCGGCCACCTGCCTGTGACGCCGGTCATCCTTGTCAGATCTCATCGCGCTTGCTCGACCTGTCCCTCGGGCGGTCAGTACGCGCCCGGGCAAAGGAAAAAGCATGTTCACCGCATACGTCGCTGTCACCGTCGTCGCCGCAGTTGTCACCGGCAGCGCGGCCGTGACCTATCTGATCGGCCACGACTACCCCAGGGCGCAGCTCGACATGAAGCGGCTGCCGCGCACGTGGGGACCACGGCTCGGCCTCGTGCTGGCAGCGGGTTCGGTGGGGTTGCTGGTCGGGTTCGCCGTGCCGCCGCTCGGCACACTGAGCGCCGCCGGCCTCGTGCTGTACTTCGTCGGCGCGATCACCGCCCACCTGCGGGTGGGCTCACGCCAGCTCGTCGGGCCAGCCGTGTTCCTCGCCGTCTGCGTGGCCGCCCTGTGGCTGAGCCTGAGTCGGTAGTCAGCTGAGGCTGGACAGGCCGGACCCGCTTCGTGACGGAGTCGCCGACGCAGCGATCATGCGAGTAGTGTTTCCGCTGCTCAACGGTGTTACTGGTGGAGCTGAGGGGATTTGAACCCCTGACCCCCTCGATGCGAACGAGGTGCGCTACCGGTCTGCGCCACAGCCCCTCCGCCGACCAACCGGCGTCGGTCCCACCCGGCTTTCACCGGGCGGGCCGGCGACAAGGCTAACAGGTCGCCCACTCCCGCCGCGAACCACCCCGCCCACCCGACCGGGCCGGGTGGGCGAGATCCGCGCAGTTTCCCCGATAGTGCGGTCTTCGGCCGGCCCGAGCCAGCACTTTCCCCGAACCTGTCGCCTCGCCGCCGAGGGGCGCGAGCGAAGGGTAGGGGTCAGGCGCTGTTTGAGCCGGGGCCGGCCTCGTAGGGGCGGCCACGCAGGCCGCCGGCACGGCGGTAGGAGACCGAGCCGCCGTTGGCTGCCTGCGGCAGGTCGGCCGGGCGGTCCAGGCCCATCGCACTGCGCCGGACGGACTCCCGCTGGGCTGCCAGGCGGCGCTGCGCCTCCCGGCGGGCCGCCGCCCGGCGGGCCTGCTCCCGGCGTACCTCGGCCTGGCGGGCGGCCAGCCACGCCGCCTCGCGAGCCAGGGCCCGGCGACGACGGCGGTCGGCCACCGCGCGGGCGCGCAGGTGTACGACGTACACGATCAGCAGGGTGGCGGTGACCGCGAAGCTGATCCAGAATCCGGGGCCCACCACCAGCACGCCGACCAGCTCGACGGCGTTGAGCAGTACCAGCGCGGCCAGAACCCGGCGACGGCGGTAGATGGCGGGGGTGTGGTGGCGCCGGCGGTCGGGGCGACGGCGGGGACGGTTCCCGCCCGCCGGCACGGCGCGCAGCCGGCTGGGCCTTCCGGAACGTCGCGGTAGTGCCCGTCCGGCGGCCGCACCGCGCGCTGCCGCATCGCCGGAGGAGGCGTCACCTGGCTGACCGGCGGCACGCGAGCGCGGTACCCGACCGGGTGCCTCGCCCGAGCGCGGCGGGGCGGGAACCGCACGCCGCAGGGCGGGCGGACCGGAGACCGGGGTGGCGAGTTCCCCCGAGTCGGGATCTTCGCTGAGAGTGATGACCAGGGCGCGGGACGGGTTGACCGGCCGTCGCCCGGGGACAGTGCGGCGACGTCGGCGGCGCTGGAGCACCCGCGCCGTCGACTGCGCCCGCTCCGCCACCAGCCGCTCGGCGGCGTCGTACCGGCGGACCAGCGCCGGCGCGAGGGCGAGCAGCCCGGCGGCGGCGAGGACGGCGAGGAGCACCGAGGTCGGCACCCTCACCCCTCCCGTCACCAGATTCGGAGCAAGCGCCAGCCGGCCGCAGGATCTTCCACCGATCGGCGTCGGCGACGTGAATCGTGCGGAGCGGGCAGCGCCTGCCGCAGCTTGCAGTTACCTGAGGTTACGGGTCACCGTCGCGGGAACCGCCGCGCCGCGCCGATCCCGCACGTGGGACGGCTCACGGGGTACGGGCGCGCAGCCGGTGCCAGCGGGCCAGCAGGCCGCCCTCGGCGGCGATCTCCTCGCTGGTCATCGCGTAGCCGATGTGGTCGCGCCAGGCACCGTCGATGTGCATGTAGCGCGGGTGGTACGCCTCCTCGCGGAAGCCCAACTTCTCCACCACCCGACGGGACGGCCGGTTCTCCGGGCGGATGTTGACCTCGATCCGGTGCAGACCGCCGGGGCCGAAGGCGTGGTCGACGGCCAGGGCCAGCGCGGTGGGGATGACGCCTTGGCCGGCCACCCGCCGGTCCACCCAGTAGCCGACGTATCCGGAGCAGAAGGCCCGGCGCACGATGTTGCCCACGTTGATGTGACCGACCAGCCGCTCCACACCGTCGGAGCGCAGACAGACCGCGAACGGCATCCCCTCGCCGGTGCGGGCCGAGCGGCGCTGGTCGCGGTAGACCCAGCGGAACGTGGCCGGGGAGTTCAGGTCGTCCCAGTCACCGGGTAGCGATGACTCCCAGGGGGCCAGCCATTCCCGGTTGGCTCGGCGCACCTGCGACCAGGCCGCCGCGTCCGACCGCCGGTACGGCCGCAGGAGTACCGGGCCGTCGGAGAGCACCGCCGGCCAGCCAGGCGCCCGTCGGAACACCGAACCTCCACTCCCGAGCGTCACCGGTGGGTCACCGGCGGCGGTCCAGCAGCAACACGTCGACGGTGGAGCCGGCGGCCGCGGCGGTCACCCGCTCGCCGAGAACGAGAAGTCCGTTCGCCTCTGCCAGGCCGGAGAGCGTGAACGGGCCGCCGTTGAGCGGCTGGACAGTGTAACCCCCGCCCCGCCGCTCGGCGACGTGTGCGGGCCGGAACTCGCGCAGCCCGGCCGGCGAGGCGACGGTCTCCAGCAGGTGCGCCCGTACGCTGGGCCGGAACACCGGCTCCGCGCCGGCCAGCAGATTGATCGCCGGCCGGGCCAGCACCTCGAAGCCGATCATCGCGGCCCCCGGGTCGCCGGGCAGACACACCACCGGGACCTCCTCGGCACCGACTGTGCCGAAGCCGAGGGCGGTGCCCGGGTAGAGCGCCACGTCCGTGAAGGTGACCGGACCCGCGCGGCTGCCCTCTCGACGGGACAGGATCCGGCGGACCATGTCGCCCGGCCCGGTGCCGGTGCCACCGGTCGTGATGATCAGATCAGCCCGCAGGGTCTGGTCCTCCAGCAGCCCGCGCAGCCCCTCCGGATCGTCGTCACAGATACCCACCCGGTAGGCCAACGCCCCCACCTCCGCCGCCGCGGCGGTCAGGGCGTGCGAGTTGGCGTCCACCACCTGACCCGGCTGGCTGCCCCGCCCCACGTCGACGAGTTCGTCGCCGGTGGCCACGATCACCACCCGGGGGCTCGGACGCACCACCACATGGCCGATGCCGGTCGCGGCGAGCACCGCCACCAGCGCCGGCGAGACGTAGGTGCCGGAACGGGCGAGCAGTGCGCCGCCGGTCACCTCCTCGCCCGTCCGCCGGACCCCGTACCCCCGTTTCGGGACCCGGAAGATCTCCACCGCCGCCATGCCCTGGTCGGTCCACTCCACCGGCACGACCACGTCGGCACCGATCGGCAGTGGTGCGCCGGCCGCCACCGAGAAACACGACCCCGGTGTGAGTCGGACCGGCCGCCAGCTTGCCGCGCCGAGATCACCGACGACGTTGAGCCGTACGGTGCGACCACCCGGCCGACCCGACTGGACCGGGACGTATCCCACGCCCCGGCCCCCACCGGCGATGTCCTCCCAGCGCGCGGCGTACCCGTCCACGGCCGCCTGGTCGAAGGCCGGGAAGGAGTGCGGAGCGACGACATCCTCGGCGAGGACGTTGCCGTACGCCTGGGTGAGGTCGAGGTCGAGCGGAGGCAGCGCGCGTAACCTGCGCAGCACGCTGCCCAGGTAGTCGGCGAGCGGCGTCAACCCGTTTTCGGCCGCCTCGGCGTCGGCCGTCGCGGTCATGTATTCGGACCGCCCGACGCGTCGGAGTTGACGAACTCGGCCAGCCACTTGCGGAACTCGCTCCCGAGGTCCTCGCGGTCGGCCGCGATCTGGACCACGGTCTGCAGGTAGCCAAGCGGCATGCCGGTGTCGTAGCGGGTGCCGCGGTAGACGATCGCGTGCACCGGTGTGCCCTCGGTACGCAGGATCTCCATCGCGTCGGTCAGCTGAATCTCCCCGCCGCTGCCGGGCTCCGTCCGGCGGATGGCGTCGAAGATCTTGCCGGGCAGCACGTACCGGCCGAGCACGGCGAGGTTGCTCGGCGCGTCCTCCGGCTTCGGCTTCTCCACCATGCCGGTCACCCTCACGACCTCGCCGATGTCGGTCAGCTCGGACTCGGCCGGCTCGACGGAGGCGATCCCGTACCGCTTCGTCTCCGCCGGGTCGACCTCGAAGAAGGCGAGCACCACCCCGCCCGTACGGGCCTGGAGTTCCAGCATCGCGGGCAGCAACGGCTCGCTGAGGTTGACGAATTCGTCGCCGAGCAACACCGCGAAGGGCTCGTCGCCGACGTGCGACTCGGCGTACCCGACGGCGTGCCCGAGACCCAACTGCTCCGGCTGCCGACAGGTGTAGATGGACGCCAGTTCCTCGGTCCGCTTGACGGCGGCGAGCAGGTCGGGCTTCTCCGCGAGCCGTTCCTCCAGGTCAGGGCGACGGTCGAAATGGTCCACCATCGACGTCTTGCCGCGGCCGGTGATCAGCAGCACGTCGCCGATGCCGGCCTGGGCGGCTTCCTCGACGATGTACTGCAGCACCGGCCGGTCGACCACCGGCAACAGTTCCTTGGGAACGGCCTTGGTGGCCGGTAGGAACCGGGTGGCCAGTCCGGCGGCCGGGATGACGGCCTTGACGGCACGGGGACGGCCGGTGGCGGCGGTCGCTGAGGGGTTCGCTGAGTGCTCCGACATGTCGCGAGACTATCGGCCACGGCCCTGACTCGGCGGGTGAGGACCGGAAGACGCGCCGCCCGCCGGACCGGTTCTGCCGGTTGCCGGTGGTGTCCCGGTCGGGTCGGCGGACCGCCGCTGGTCAGCCCGCCCGGACCGGGGCGACGGGCCGACCGACGGGGGTCGAAGCCCGGCGGGTCGAAGCCCGGCGGGTCGAAGCCCGGCGGGTCGAAGCCCGGCGGGTCGAAGCCCGGCGGGTCGAAGCCCGGCGGGTCGGAGTCCGGCGGGTCGATGCCGGTGCCGGCCCGTCAGGGTCCGGCCGACGGGTCGCCGGTGGTGTTCGGCGCGTCGGGTCCGGCCCTGGGCAGTCCGTCGGCGGGGCTGCGGGCGACCGCCGGCACCGGTACCTCACGGGTCGGCGACGGCTCCCGGGCCGGCGCCAGGCGCCAGGTGTCCCGGCTGGCGGTCTTCGCGGCGTACAACGCCTCGTCCGCCGCCGCCAGCACCTGCGGGCCGGTGTCGGCGTGGTCGGGAAAGACGGCGATGCCGACGGAGACGGTCACCGGGATCAGCTCGCGGACACCGGCGTGCCCCACCACCGTCACCGGGGTTTCGCGAACGGCCGCGCCGAGCCGCTCGGCGACGGTTGCCGCGCCACGGGCGTCGGTCTCCGGTAGCAGCACCACGAACTCCTCGCCACCCCGCCGGAAGGCCAGGTCCACCTCGCGGATCTCGCCGCGTACCCGCCGGGCGAACTCGGCCAGCACGGTGTCCCCGGCCGCGTGCCCGTAGGTGTCGTTGACCCGCTTGAAGCGGTCCAGGTCGAGGGCGAGGACGCTGACCATGCGGCCGAACCGGCTGGCCCGTTCCACCTCCCGGCGCAGCGACTCGCGCAGGTACCGGTAGTTCCACAGCCCGGTCAGCGGGTCGGTGAGCGACAGTCGTTGCGCCTCCTCGTGCACGCGCACGTTGTCCACGGCGACCGCCGCGTGCCGGGCGAAGGTGCGCAGGGTGGCCAGGTCGTCGTCGTCGAACTCGTCGCCACCGAGGCGGTCGTAGAGCGCCAGCACGCCCAACACCACCTCCGACGGTCGCGCCGGGGCGGCGGCCGCCGAGCCCCCGCCCGGGGCGTCGCCGCCGGTCGGGTCGGGCGCGGCGAACGGCACCGCGATGTACGTCCGGCAGCGCGGCTCGTCCGGGTCGACACTGGCCGCTTCGGCCCGACCCCGACGGGGCTGACCGGTCGCCGCGACCGCGCCGACCACCCCGCTGCCCAGCGGCACCCGCAGTGGCGCGGTGCCGGGACCGCGCTCGTCGAGCCCCTCGCTGCACCGGGCGACGAGTTGCTCACCCTGCTCGGTGAGGAGTACGGCTCCCGCGCGGGCCCCGGTCGCGGCGAGCGCGCTGTGCAGGATCACCCGCAGGATCCGGGGCAGGTCGTGGGTACTGGCCAGGGTGTCACCGAGCACCGCGAGGTGCCCGCGCAACTGGTCCCGGCTGCTGGTCAGCGCCGCCAGGTAACCGCCCGTCTCGCGGGTCATCCGATTGAAGGCGACGGCCAGCCGGCCGATCTCGTCGCGGCTGCGTACCGGCACCCGGGCGGTGAGATCGCCGGTGGCGACCCGGTCCGCCGCACCGGCCAGTTCCACGAGTGGCCGGGTGGTGACCCGGGCCAGCCGCCAGGCGGCTGCCACGCCCAGCAGGGCGGCCGTCAGCACCACGGCGACCAGCACCGCGTGCAGCCCGGGTGGCTGGTCACTGGGTACGGAGAGCACCAGGGGCAGCGGCTGGCCGACGGTCGGACCGGCGCGACGTACGTACCGGCCGTCGGTGGTGCCGGCGACGTGCTCGTCGCGCAACGAGGCCGCGGCGGCGAGCACCGCGTCCCGACCGTTGCCGGATTCCGTGGTGTGGGCCACCTGAACCGGCGCGGCTCCGTCGAGCAGGGTCACCGCCACCCCGGTCACCGCGGCGAGCCGCGCGACGAAGGCCGGGTCGACCGGCTGGGCGGCGGCCACCGTACCCAGCGACGCGCCGGCGGCGTCGCGTAGCTGCACCCGCGCCACCAGGGCGTTGACCCCTCCGCCGGGCGCACTCTGCGCGGTGCAGTCCCGCCAGGGTGCCGGGGGCGGGTCCGGCGTGGCGTAGCCGACCCGACCGGTCACGTCGGTGACGAGCACCGCGGTGGCCAGGCCCCGGCTGACCACCTGCGCGGCCGCCGCGGCGTGGTCAGCGGTGACGGCGACCGCGTCGGCTGCGGCGCGTAGCTGCTGGCAGAGGGCGTCGACCGAGGTACGTACGGCCGTGGCGGCCACCGCCAGCCGTTCGGTCGCACGACTGCGGTCGACCGCCGCTACGGTGGACGCGACGAAGACGGCACCGAGCAGGACCGGGCCGAACGCCACCGCCAGGAAGGCTGCGGTCAACCGCCCGCGTAGCGTCAACGCTTCCCCTTCCCCCCGGAAGTTGCGCGACCGTTGCCTGCGATGCTGACACAGAGCAACGGGTAGGCAAGCGTTGCGTGAGGAGTGTTGCGTGCCGGAATTTGCGGAAGGAGCGGAAGTGACGCATGACGCGAAGCAGGCCGCCCGGATCGAGTTGCTCGCCCGACGCCGCGCCCGCACCGACGCTGAGCGCGCCGCCGCCGCAGCACGCCTTCAGGACGAACTGGCGTCCCTGGTCAGCCGGCTGCGACCGGGCCGGACAGCCGCGTACGCCCCGGTCGGTGGCGAGCCGGGCGGGTCGGAGCTGCCGACGGTGCTCGCCGAGGCGCTGCCCGCCGGGGCGGACCTGTTGCTGCCGGTGCTGCGTGACGACCTCGACCTGGACTGGGCCGCCTGGGACGGGCCGCAGGCGATGGTCGCCGCCGGGCGGGGCATCCGCGAGCCGACCGGCCCCCGGCTGGGGGTCACCGCCGTGGCCACCGCCGACCTGGTGGTGGTGCCCGCCCTGGCCGTGGACCGACGAGGGATCCGCCTGGGTCGCGGCGGCGGGTCGTACGACCGCGCCCTGGCGCGGGTACCGGCAACCGCCCTCACGGTGGTGCCGCTGTACGACGGTGAACTGCTTTCCGAGGTGCCGGCCGAACCACACGACCTGCCGGTACGGGCGGTGGTCACGCCGACCGGCGGCCTGCTGACCCTCGCGGGTGTCGTGCCCCACACTTCCGCTGGACGAACCGGGGGGCGATGACGCACCATTGGCACTCGAATACGTCGAGTGCCAATTCGGCCGTGCCAGATCCGGAGGGGAACGTGCCCACGTACCAGTACGCCTGCACCGCGTGCGGTCACCAGCTCGAGGCGGTGCAGTCCTTCTCTGACGAGCCGCTGACCGACTGCCCGGCGTGCGAGGGACGACTGCGCAAGCTGTTCAACTCGGTCGGCATCGTCTTCAAGGGCTCGGGCTTCTACCGCACCGACTCCCGCTCCTCCGGCTCGGACACCACGTCGAACGGTTCCGGTGCCAAGTCGGAGTCCTCGTCGTCCGGCGCCAGCTCCGGCGGCTCCTCGAACTCCTCGTCGACCGGCTCCGCCTCGTCCGGCTCCGGCTCGTCCGGCTCCGGCTCGTCGGGCTCCGGCAACGGGTCGTCCGGTGGTTCGTCGGGAGGATCCTCCGGTGGAGCGAGCAAGGCGACGGCCACGGCCAGCCCTTCCTGACCGTCGGTGCGCCCCGGCTGCGGTGCTGACCGACAGGCTGCGGCGCTGACCGGCAAGCTGGGGTCGCCGGCAAGCTGCGGCGCTGACCGGCAGGCGCTGGGTTGGCCGGCAGGCTGCGGCGCTGACCGGCAAGCTGGGGTGACCGGCAAGCTGCGGCGCCGGCCGGCAAGGCCACCCTGTCAAGGAGCACCGCTGCCGGGTAGTACAGCTGCTGGCAGGCGGGCCCGACGCAGCAGGGGCGCCGGCGGGCACGGTGACGGGCGCCTGCCGGGCTCAGTCCCAGTGTGGCGGGCGCTCGGCGAGCAGCCAGTCGTCGTTGCCGCCGGCCGGCTCGCCCCACCCGTGGTCGGTGTCGTCCGCGGTCTGCTCCGGCAGCACCACCAAGTCGTCGGTCAACTCGACCGCGCGATCGTCCTCACCCCGCCAATCGCTCACGAACGACAACATTAACCCTCTGCCCCACGCAGTCGACGCAGCACCTTCGGGGATAGTGCGGCCTCCGTCTCGTGAGACCCAGCACTATCCCCGAAGGTGCTCGTATCAACCGCCACAGGCGCGGCCTGGCGGAGCGGCGACGAGGTGGTTGGTAGCGTCGGACAGCGTGACGATGCCCCCATCCGGTCCGGATCCGGACGACGCCTGGCGCCGGCCCGACTCTGGCGACGGGCGCTCCGCCGGCCCTCCCGCGGAGCGCGTTCCGGCGACGGCCGATGCGAGTCACCGCCCAGACCCGTCGGTACCCGTCCCTGTTCCAGACGGGAGTCACTCCCCGCCCCCGAGCGACACCCCGCCCCCGAGCGACATCCCGCCCCCGAGCGACATCCAGGGCCCGAACGGCGACCCCGGCCCGAGCGGCGGCCCAGGCCCGAACGACATCCCAGGCACTAGTTCCCGGAGTGTCGCCTCCGGTGGGGCGGGCGGCTACAGCGGCCCGCCACCCACCACCGCTCCGCCGCCCGGTTGGCGTCCCCCGGTGCACCTGCAGGCAGCACCGCCCCGCCAGCTGCCGGCTCAGGACATGGCCAGCCTGGACGCGCAGGAGCAGCGGGCGCAGCGGGTAACCTGGGCCGTCGGCGCGGTCGCCGGAGCCGTGCTGGTGGTGCTGACCTGTCTGCTCTGCACCCGGCTGCTGTTCTGAGCGGGCACCCGGGCGCGGCGGTGGGTGTATCCGCTCGGGACGGCCGTGGCCGGCCTACTCGTAGGTGGTGCCCCAGACCATCTCGGCACCCGAGTGGCCGCTGAGCCAGACGTAGACGAGGGCCGCGACGCCCAGCCCCAGCACCACGACCGACAACACCGCCGGCACCCAGCCGGGCAGCTTCGGCACCCGGGGATGGCCGCTCGTGGCGACCAGCAACAGGATTACCGCCAGACCGAGCCCCAGCGTGACGCGGAACAGCACGTCGCCGTGTGCCGCATGCTCGTTGATCTTGTCGAGGATCTCGCCCGAGAAGCCCCGCGCGATCTGCCGGGCCTGCAGCGCCTCACCGGACTCCGTGGCGACCCACGCGGTGATCGGCGCGACCACCGCCAGGACCGCCACCGCCCAGTCCAGTCGGGCGCGGAACCGGGGCAGCACGATGTACGCGAGGGCGAGCAGCACCAGCAGCGGCACGAACACGACGACGGCGTGCACGACCAGTACGTGCAGGGGCAGGCCCAGCGCCTTCTCGAACATCGGCACCTCCGAGGATGATCGTGGATGTCAGCGTACGGGCCCGTGCTTGATCCGCCCAACGCCCTGTTGCTCCACACGCAGACCCGACCGCACGGGTTCACCTCGGTTCGCGTGGCACCCTTGACGGGTGGAAACCGTCGACGTCGGCCTGTTCGGTCCCGCCTCGGTCACCTGGAAGCTGCACCAGGAGCCGATCCTGTTCGTCGCCGGCCTGCGCTCGCTCTACCTCCAGGCGCTGCACCCACGGGCCATGGCCGGGGTGGCGCAGAACAGCAACTACCGCCAGGACGCCTGGGGGCGTCTGATCCGCACCGCCGACTACGTGGGCACCACCGTCTACGGCACCACCGATGAGGCGGAGCGGGCCGGCCGGCGGCTGCGTCGGCTGCACGCCCGGATGACCGCGGTCGACCCCGGCACCGGCGAACGGTTCCGGATCGACGAACCGGACCTGCTCCGCTGGGTCCACGTCACCGAGGTGGAGTCGTTCCTCGACACCGCGCGGCGGGCCGGCGTGCCGCTGGACGCGGACGAGGTGGACCGCTACTACACCGAGCAGCGACGGACCGCCGCCCTCGTCGGGCTGGCGCCCGAGACCGTGCCCGGGACCGCCGCCGAGGTGGCCGACTACTACCGGCGGGTCCGGCCAGAGCTGCGGATGACCCGGGAGGCCGCCGAGACCGCCCTGTTCCTGACCGCGCCACCCCTGCCCTGGAAGCTCAGCCTGCCGGCCCGGATCGGGCTGAATCTCGGCCCGCCCCGGTGGGCGTACCTGGGCATCGCCGGCACCGCGCTCGCCCTGCTGCCGCCGTGGGCCCGACGGCTGTACGGCGGACTGGGCCTGTCGACCACCGCGCTGTCGGCCGACGTGACGGTACGCGCGCTGCGGCTCGCGCTCACCGCCCTGCCCCGCGACTGGCGGGAGGGCCCCATGCAGCGCGCCGCCAAGGAACGCGCGGCGCGTCTCACCGCCGCTTCCTCCATCACCTGACACCCGGCGAGAGGTCGGTCGCGGATCAGTCCTCCGTCGTCGGCGCGGCGAAGCGTTCCACGGCCGCCCACGGCTCCTTGCCCGGCAGGGCGGCACCCGTGGGGCAGGTGCGCCGGTGGTCGCACCAGGCGCAGCGCGGGCCGGGGGCGGTCGGGAAGACGTCGTCCGGATCAGCGCCGTCGGCGACCGACCGCTCGGCGGCCATGATGTCGCGGGCGGTCTCCTCCGCGCGGGTCACCTGCCGGGCCAGCGACTCGACACTGTGCTCGTGCGCGGCGACCGTGCCGCTCGGCAGATGGTGCAACTCGACCCGGCGGCACGGCCGGCGGAACACCCGCTCGGCCGCGTACGCGTACAGCGCCAGCGCCTGCGAACCGCGCGCGTCGTCGCCGTCCAACCCGGAGCGGCCGGTCTTGTAGTCGACGATGACCAACTCGGGGCCCTGCGGGCCGGGCCGCGAGTCGATCCGGTCGGCACGGCCGTTGAAGGCCAGCACCCCGGTCTTCACCGCCACCACCCGCTCCACCCCGATCGGCTCGTCGGCCGGGTCCAGCCCGGCGACGTACGCCTCCAGCCAGCCGAGGGCCCGCCGGTAGGACTCGCGCTCCTGCTCGTCGTCGCGGTAACCCTCGCGTACCCAGGTGCTCTTGAGCAGGGTCGGCAGCACCTCCGGGCGGCGGCGGTCGGCGGGCAGCGCGTACCAGTTCTTCAGGGCGGTGTGCACGCTGGCGCCGAGCGAGTTGTGCGCCCAGGGCGGGCCCTTCGGCGGCGCCGGGCGATCGACGTAGGAGTAGCGGTAACGCCGTGGACAGTCGGCGTAGGCACCCAGGCGGCTCGGGGTGCAGACGAACAGTCGCTCCGGCATGCCCTCGAAGCCGAGTTGCTCGGGCTGCGCGTCGCGGGGCCGGGGCGGGCGGCCACCGGCGGCGGGTCGTCCGGCTGGAGAGGCTCGTCGCACCACCTGATCCTGCCATCCACCCCCGACAGACCGGGCGACCCGGTCAGCCGGCCGCGTTGTACTGGGCCACGAACGCCGCGATCGCGTCCGCGATGAGCTGTACGGCGATCGCCGCCAGCAGCAGGCCGGCGATCCGGGTGAGCACCTCGATGCCGCCGGGGCGTAGCACCTTCACGATGCCGCCGGAGAACCGCAGCACGATCCAGACGGTGAGCATCACCGCGACGATGGCGGCGGCGATCGCGGCGAAGTCGGCGGGTCCGTCGCCCTGCTGGACGAAGAGCATCGTCGCCACGATCGCGCCGGGTCCGGCCAGCAGCGGCGTGCCCAGCGGCACCAGGGCGATGTTGGCGGTGGCCTGCTTGGTCGGGTCGTCGGTCTTGCCGGTCAGCAGTTCCAGCGCGACCAGGATCAGCAGCAACCCACCGGCCGCCTGCAAGGCGGGCAGGTCGACGTGCAGGTAGGCCAGCAGCGTCTGTCCTGCCACCGCGAAGATCACGATCACGCCCAGCGCCAACGCGACCGCCTGCCAGGCGGCCCGGTTGCGCTCCCGCGCGGACAGCGGGCCGGTCAACGCCAGAAAGATCGGCATCATGCCGGGCGGGTCGACGATCACCAGCAGGGTCACGAAGACCTCGCCGAAGAGCTTGAGATCCACCCGGTCACCGTAGCCGTGCCGGTCGGCGTCGAAACCCAGGTCAGCCCGAAGCGACCTCGGTCACTCCGGAGGATGCCGCGACGATCCGCTCGTACGCGTCGACACCGGTGGTGAAGGCACCGAGCCGTACCGCCTTGTGACTGCCGTGAAAGTCCGAGGAGCCGGTCACCAGCAGACCCAGCTCGGCCGCGAGACCGCGCACGTGGGCCCGCTCGCGGGGCGAATGGTCCTCGTGGTCGGCCTCCAGCCCGACCAGTCCCGCCGTGGCCAACTCGGCGATCAGCTCGTCCGGCACGATCCGGCCGCGCCGGCTGGCCCGGGGATGGGCGAACACCGGCACGCCGCCGGCCGCCCGGATCAGCCGGACCGCCCGGAACACGTCGATGTCCTCCTTGGGCAGCCGGTACCGCTGCCCAAGCCAGTCCGGCCCGAACGCCTCGGTGGTGGTGGCAACGAGCCCGGCCCGGATGAGCGCTTGAGCGATGTGCGGCCGGCCCACCGTCCCGCCGCCGGCCAGAGCCAGGATCTCCGGCCAGTGCACGTCGACGCCGTCGGCACGCAACAGGTCCACCGTGCGTTCGCCCCGGGCCAACCGCGCCGCCCGCACCCTGGTCAGCTCGGCGACCAGCTCCGGATCCGTCGGGTCGAAGAGGTACGCCAGCAGGTGCAGCGGCACCGGCGGCTGTTCACCGTCCCACCGGCAGGAAAGCTCCGCGCCACGGACCAGCCGCAGCCCGGTCGGCAGGGCTCGCAGTGCCGGTTCCCAGCCGTCGGTGGTGTCGTGGTCCGTGATCGCCACCACGTCCAGTCCGGCCGTCGCGGCGGCGCGCATCAGCTCGGCCGGGCGGAGAGTGCCGTCACTGGCCGTGGAGTGGGTGTGCAGATCGATCCGGGAGGTCATCGTCACCGGTCACCGGTCGCCCGGTCAGCCACCGCTCACCACCACCGGTAGCTCACCGGCGGGCAGGCCGGGCAGGGCGGTCGGTGCGGCGGGACGGCCGGCGACGACCCGGTCGACGGCCACCCGCACCAGGCCACCGGCGGCGTCGGCGTAGTAGGCCGTGTCGGGGGTGCGCCAGACCACGGTGCCGGTCATCGGCGGTCCCGCCGGCCGTACGGCGGTGGGCAGCTCGAAGGTGGCCAGGTCCACCAGCAGCGCCGAGTCCTCCCCCGCCGACCGCCCGTTGACCAGCAGCCAGCGCCCGTCGGGCGACACCGCACCTCGGCCGTCACCGGCCGCCTCCGGCCCACAGTCCGGCTGGCTGGGTGCCAGGTCCCGGGCCGGGTCGAGCAGGGTCAGGCAGGTGGGCAGCCCGACGCCCGGAGTGGTCCCGCCGACCAGGCGTCCGTCGGGCAGCGCGCCGAAGATGTGGGTGCTGGCTCGGTCACCGCCCAGGTCCAGCGGACCGGGTCGCAGGGTCCACAGCGCATGCCCGGGGCGGTCGGGCGCCAACCTGACCAGCACCGCCCCGTTGACGAACCGCAACGGCACCGCCTCGGCCGGTGCCTCGGCCCGTACGGTGCTGGCGAGTTCACCGTTGACGATCCCGGCGGCGGCCAGCACCGTGCCCTGCTTCCAGGCGACCTGCCGGCCGTCCGCGTCCAGGACGATCTCGTCGGCACCGGCCAGCAGCACCTGCGCGGTGCCATCCGCGGCCACCGCCCAGAGGAACCGCCCGGCCAGGGTCGGTGCCCCGACCGCCAACCAGCCACGGCCGTCGGTGAGCCGGTGTACCCGTTCCACCTCGCCGATGCCGAGCAGCGGCACCCGTCGTCCCTGCGCGGTGGCGATCGAGCCGTCGATCAGCAGGTCGACCTCGGCGATCGGGGCCGCGGTGTCCGGCCCGGGCGGTGCGGTGACGCGTTCGACGAGCGGCCGCTGATCCGGGTCGCCGATCACCACCGTTCCGCCCGCCGGCGGCCGGTTGTCGCGCAGGTGCAGGCTGCCCGCGCTGACCGCCACGACCACCAGCACGGCCGTGCTCATCCCGGCCAGGGTGCGGCGACGTTGGATCCGGTCGGCCCGGCGGATCGCCGCACCGGCCGGGTCGGCGGCGACCGCGCGCGTCACGGCCGCCCGCCGGGACAGCATCTCCCGGAGGGCGCCTTCCAGCTCGTCGGACGACACGTCCAATTGACGATCCGGGAACCGGCTCTGGTTGTCATGAGCTGCCGGTTTCCGGGTCAACGCCGCTCTCCGACCAGCGCGTCGGGCTGCGCTGCCGCCGGTCCGGGTGCCGTCGCCGGGACGTCACGTCCGTCGCCCCCGGCCGAGGCGGGCGTGCCGCGCGAGGAGATCCCGTCAGGCGAGGCCGTGGCACCGGTACCGGCGCCACGGGCCGGTACCACCCCGCCGGTGGGCGGGCGCTGGGCGGCCCGCACGGGGCGCCCGGCGGCCTCCGGTTGCGGACTACCGGGCCCGGTCCGGTCAGCCGGCTGCTCGGTCGGCTCCGGCCTGCCGGCGCGCAGGCCGAAGGGTTCCTCCGCGCCGATTCGTCGGCGCAACGTGGCCAGTGCCCGGGAGGTCTGGCTCTTCACGGTGCCCGGCGAGATCTCGAGCATCGCGGCGGTCTGTGCCTCCGACATGTCCTCGTAGAAGCGCAACACCAGCACCGCACGCTGCCGGGCGGGCAGGGCCCTCAGATGCCGCCAGAGCACGTCCCGGTCCAGCTGGCGTTCGAGCTCGTCCGCCGCGGCATGCTCGGGCAGTACCTCGGTCGGACGCTCACCGTGCCAGCGACGCCGCCACCAACTCGTCGAGGTGTTGACCATGACACGCCGGGTGTAGGGCTCGATCGCCTCGATCCCACCCAGCCGCTTCCACGCCAGGTACGTCTTGGTCAGCGCGGTCTGGAGAAGGTCCTCGGCCGTGCCCCAGTCGCCGGTGAGCAGGTACGCGGTCCGCAGCAGGGCGCCGGAGCGGGCCGCGACGAAATCGCGGAACTCCTCCTCCAGCGGGTTGCTGCTGGCCACACACCACCTCCGTGCCTGATCCTGCCGCAGCCTGCCACAGCGGGACCAGCGGGTCGAGGACGAAAGGTGCGCAATATCTCCGATGTTCGGACAAGAAGTTTCAGGCGCCGTCGTCGGCCTTCGCCTCGTCCTGCTCCTTGCCCAGCCGGGCCTCGACCGCCTGCGGCTCGTACATCTCCTCGACGACGCGCAGATAGAGTTCGTTGGGGTTGGGCAGGTTCTTGACCTCGCGCAGCGCCTGCTCCTGGCCGGCGGACTCCAGCACGAAGGTGCCGTAGTTGAGCGCCCGGCCCGCCGGCGTCTGCTCGTACTTCATGTCCGTCACCCGAACCAGGGGCATCATCGCCACCCGCCGGGTGATGATCCCGTTGACCACCATGACCCGCTTGTTGGTCAGGATGAAGCGGTCGTACCACCAGTCGGCGACCCGCCACGCCACCCAGCCCATCACCGCGAACCAGAGCAGCACCGCGATCGTGGTGAGCGCGCCGACGTCCTGACCGGCGAGGAAGCCGGAGAGGTAGCCGAGCACGAAGGTCGCGGCGACGCCGACGATGATCGGGGTGGCGAGGTGGACCCAGTGCCGCTTCCACTCGCCCCGGTACCGCTCGGTCGGGAACAGGTACCGGGCCACCAACGAGCTGGGTTCGTCCTCCAGCGGCAGCACCCGACGTGGGGTGCCACCGCTGGCATCGGCGCGCAGGCCGGCCAGCTCCTCCTCGGAGATCTCCGGGTGGAGGTAACCGGCCTCCGGATCGCGCACCCAGGCCCGCCCCGACCGGCCTTCGCCGGCGTACCCCGGGCCGTCGCCGTAGCCGACGTCGTCGGAGAAGGACGGACCGTCGGAGAGGCGAGGGCCCGCGCCGTAGCCCGGCCCGTCGTCGGGATCGATTCGAGGGATCGGCTCTGTGTCGCGTTCCCGGCGGGCCCGGTCGGGATCGTCGGGATCGAAGGGTGGGCCGGAGGGGCTTCCCATCGGAGGCTAGGCGACCAGTGAGGTGAAGAAGTCGCCGAAGCCCTGGGCGATGTCCATGATGCCGCCGCCCAGCGACTTGAACACGTCCGCGGCGGAATTTGGCCGGTAGGCGACAAAGAAGATCAAGAATGCGATTCCGGCCCAGGTGAGGACCTTCTTGACCATGGCGGGCCATCCTCTCGCGCGGCGCCGGGTCCCATTACCGCAGCGGCACCCAGAGTATCAGCGTGGTGTCTTACCGTGAATATCTGCGTCCGTTCTCCGACATTCCGGGAGACTTGTCAAGCCTTCCCGTGCAGGTACGGAGATGGAGCGCCGTACACGAGCTCGGACGGCGTCCACTCGACCAGGTCGTGCAGCAGCACGTCCTCCGCGAGCAGATGCCCCGCACTCGCCGGCCAGGCTATCGCATAGAGCCACATTCCCCGAGCCTCGCCGGCGTACGCGCTTCGATCCGGCAGCGAGTTCACCAGCCACAGTGGAGTTGGGTGACCGGCCACCCTGATCCCGGCGCGTCCGACATGGCCGGGATGCCCCGGGCCGGGGTCGGTCAGCGCCTCGACCAGTTCCGGTCCCGCGTCCGGCCCGGGCACTCCGGCGTACCGCGTGCCCAGCCCCACGCCGGGCTCCTCCGCCACGAAGACCAGGTCCGCCGGGCCACCACCCAACGGTGCCGGCCCGGCGCAGGCGACCACCGTGGCCCGCACTCCGAGCCGATCATCGCCGGCCCACGCCACGCCGGTCGTGGTCCAGCCCGGCGGCAGCGGCCACGGACACCACAGCGGAGCCGCCGGCTGCTGCGGCTGGGCGGTGGCCCGGATGTGGTCGACCACGCTGGCCACGATCTCCGCGCCGATGTGCTCGGGCACATGCAGGGGCGCGACCGGCCCACAGTCGGGGCAGCGGGATTCCGGGTGCATCAGATCCGGCGACCGGACCGACCCCCCGCATCTGGGACAACTCACCGCAACCGTCACCACTCCACCGTCACCCCCCAACCGCCCCCCGTCAACCCCCTCCCCCGCCCACCACCCGTCCCCGACCTTCGCGATCATGAAGTTGTCAGCTCGCTCCTCGGCGTGTCGCGACAACAACTTCATGGTCAACAGCAGCGGTGGGGGTGGGGTCAGGTCGGGGGTGGGTCGGCGTGGGCGCGGATCCAGGCGTGCATGGCGATGCCGCTCGCCACCCCGGCGTTGATCGAGCGGGTCGAGCCGTACTGGGCGATCGAGAAGACCTGCTCGCACGCGGAACGGGCGGCCTCGGAGAGCCCCGGACCCTCCTGACCGAACAACAGGACGCACCGCCGGGGCAGCGTGCTGGTCTCCAGTGGCCGACAGCCGGGCAGGTTGTCGATGCCAACCAGCGGCAGCTCGTGCTCCGCCGCCCAGACGATCAACTGGTCGATCGTCTCGTGGTGGCGTACGTGCTGGTAGCGGTCGGTGACCATCGCGCCGCGGCGGTTCCAGCGCCGCCGGCCCACGATGTGCACCTCGGCCGCGAGGAACGCGTTGGCGTTGCGGACCACCGTGCCGATGTTGAGGTCGTGCTGCCAGTTCTCGATCGCCACGTGGAAGTCGTGGCGTCGCCGGTCCAGGTCGGCGACGACGGCCTCGCGTCGCCAGTAGCGATAGCGGTCGACCACGTTGCGCCGGTCCCCCGCGGCGAGCAGTTCCGGGTCGTAGCGGGGATCCTCCGGCGGGTCGCCGGGCCAGGGCCCCACGCCGACGTCGAGCTGCTCACCGGTCACGGTCACGCAGGTTACGCCCCGCCGCCCGGAGCAGGTCGGTGCGGCCCCAGGGCCGGGCCGACCAGGCGATCACCTTTCCAGCCGGCAGATCCAACTCCACCTGCCAGTCATCGGACCGGCTGGGCGCCGTGAGCACCATCCAGTGCACCGCAAACACGCGGACCACCCGCAGACCGCCGGCGGCGGACCGCGGTCACCGTCGAGTGCGCGGTCACCGCACCGGTCAGCGCAGGGCGAGGGCGCCGCCGAGCCGGTCGAGGAATCGACGGTCGGCGGGTGCCAGCACGCCGCCGGGCACAGAAGAGGACGCGGTGCGACAGACGCGGGCGGCCACCGACTGCACCCACTGCCGGTAGGCGGCCGAGTCGGCGGGATCGGCATGCCGAGCCAGTACCCGCACGACGGCCCGGCAGGCGGCGAGCACGTCCACCAGATCGGTGAGCGGCGCCGCCGGCCGGGACGGCCCGTCGTGCCGGGCGTAGATCGCGGCCACCACCGCCCGGACCAGATCGCTGTCGAAGGCTCGTCCGGCCGCCACCGCGTCCAGTCCGGCCAGACCCGCCGCCACGCTGCGGGGCGGACGCCCCGGGCCGGGTTGGGCGGCGGCCACGATCACCCGCCCGGGCAGACCGGTGAGCAGGTCCCACTCGGTGGCGGAATAGGCGGTGGCGGTGGTGATTCGCTCGCTCATGGCGGGACCTCCGGCGCCAGCATATTCGCCCGGGACGGGGACCGAACCCCTACGGCGGGAACCCGCCGCGGCGTGCCACCGCCTACCCAGGCTCGCCGCGCCGAGGACGGTCAACGACAGCTCGGTCAGCAGATAGCCGAGGACGCACGCCGGCCGCGGTCGACCGGCCGCGACGGGTCCGGGACGCCACCGCCCGGGTCAGCGCGGTTCGGGAAAGCTGGGCCGCTCGGGGTCGACGCCGTCAGGAACGGCTGTCGCCGCGTACTCCCGTTTGGGGACCATCACCTTGCGCCGGAAGACGCAGACCAACGTGCCGTCCTGGTTGTAGCCGCGCGTCTCCACCGCCACCACGCCACGATCCGGTTTGGAGGCGGACTCCCGCTTGTCAAGCACGGTCGTCTCGCCGTAGATCGTGTCGCCGTGGAAGGTGGGTGCGACGTGCCGCAGCGACTCGATCTCCAGGTTCGCGATGGCCTTGCCACTGACGTCCGGCACCGACATGCCGAGCAGGAGCGAGTAGATGTAGTTGCCGACCACGACGTTGCGCCCGAACTGACTCGCGTTCTCGGCGTAGTGCGCGTCCAGGTGCAGCGGATGATGGTTCATGGTGAGCAGGCAGAACAGGTGGTCGTCGTACTCGGTGACCGTCTTGCCCGGCCAGTGCCGGTAGACCGCGCCGACCTCGAACTCCTCGTAGTAGCGGCCGAACTGCATCCTGGTCTCCCTCGACGGAGGCGGCGGAGTTCGGCACAGCATGCCTTATCGAGGGTTAAGGAGAACCGGGGGGCGCGACGGGCGGCGGAATGTCACACCGGCCGAGACCGACAGGCACCGGAGCGGGCGGGGCCGGCGCGGCTGGACCGAGGCCGGACGCAATGAGCGGCGGGGCCCTCCCCGGCACCCGCCGCCCACGCTCTGATGCTTCAAGATTCTGCCGCACGCCGGTCCGGTCGCACAGAGACCGAGGTCACATTTATCTTTTTGTTACATTACTCTGAGTGACAGATCATCGGTCAAAAAGCGATCTCCGCAGGTCGAATCGCTGCTAGTCAGCGCCAAAGTTACCGCTTCGTACCCGGTCAGAGCGTTGATCTCATTGGAAACGCTCCCATTACGGGCGGTCACGCAAATGCGACATGCATGTGCGATCTGCGGACGCCTGCGGAGACCGACGACGATCGATGCGGGCAAACACCCCATCCGGACTGCGACCAGGGTTACGGTGGCACCACGACGGGAATGCGAAGGGGTACGCCCGGGTTCCACCAGACGTAGCTGTTCCGCGTGATCGGAGAGACTCACATGGCAACCGTCGAGCTGACCACGGCCAACTTCGACCAGGTGACCGAAGGCGACGGCATCGTGCTGGTCGACTTCTGGGCCGACTGGTGCGGTCCCTGCAAGCGGTTCGCTCCGGTCTACGAGCGATCGTCGGACAAGCACGCGGACATCACCTTCGGCAAGGTGGACACGGAGGCGCAGCAGGAACTCGCCGCCAAGTTCGACATCCGGTCCATCCCGACCATCATGGCGATCCGCGACGGCGTGATCGTCTTCGCCCAGCCGGGCGCGCTACCGGAGTCGGCTCTGGAGAACCTGATCGAGCAGGTTCAGGCGCTCGACATGGACGACGTGCGCAAGAAGCTCGCCGAGCACAAGCACTGATCTCACCTCGGCACGCTGGCCGGGCCCCGATCGGGCCCGGCCAGCGGCGTCTGCGCACCCGTCCGCTCGCCGGCCCGTCACAGCTGGGACACGGCCCGCCGATCAGGCCACTGCAACGCCCGCCGGTGCCGTATCTTCGGCATCCGATGGATGCGTTGACGAGCCGCGGCCGTACGGTCCGGGTGGCGGTGACGGCACTCGGCCTCGCCGTCCTGCTCGCCGGCACGGTCTGGGGCGCCGACGACCACTTCCCGTTCGGCCCCTTCCGGATGTACTCCACCTCCGATCCGGCCGACGCGGACGCACCGGACACCCGGGTGGAAGGGGTCGACCGCAACGGCGACCTCGTCGACCTGGGTGAGGCGGCGACCGGCATCCGCCGGGCCGAGATCGAGGGCCAGCAGAGTCGGTACGTCGCCGACCCCAGCCGGTTGCGCGAGATCGCCGAGGCGTACGGCCGACGCCACCCCGACGCACCGGAGCTGGCCGAGGTCCGGATCGTGATCCGGTGGCACGACGTCACCGACCGTCGACCCACCGGCCGGTGGCTCGACGAGACCGTCGTCCACTGGCAGGTCACCCCATGAGCCGCTGGCTCACCGAGGCGGTGCCGCGCGGTCGCGTCGCCGCGTTCCGCACGCTCGTCTACCTGTTCGTCGCCGCCGACCTGGTCGTGTTCACCCCCTGGGTACGCGACCGCGTCGACGTACCCGGCAACCTCTACCAACCGCTGTTCGTCGGGCGCGTACTGCCGCTACCCACCCCCACCGCGACGCTGGTGAGCGTGATCTTCTGGGCCCTGCTGCTGCTGGCCCTGCTCGCCGCGACCGGACGCGCTCACCGGCTGCTCGGCTGGACGGTCTTCGCGCTCTACCTGGAGTGGATGATCATCGCGATGAGCTACGGCAAGGTGGACCACGACCGGTTCGCCCTGCTCGTCGCGCTGGCCGTGCTGCCCACCGCCGGGCGCGCCCGGCACGGCGACCCGACCAGGACGGAGGCCGGCGGTTGGGCGCTGCGGGTCACCCAGATCTCGGTGATCTGCACCTACTTCCTGGCCGCCTGGGCCAAGTTCCGTTTCGGCGGCCTGGACTGGGCCACCGGCTCGGTGCTCGCGAAGGCGATCATCCGACGCGGCACCGACCTGGCGGACCTGATCGCGCAGGTGCCCCACCTGCTGCTCGTCGCCCAGTTCGGCATCCTCGCGTTCGAACTGCTCAGCCCGCTGGTCTTCGTGCTGCCCGAGCGCTGGCGGCTGGCCATGGTCGGGTTCTTCTACTCGTTCCACCTGGCGACGATCGCGACGATCACCATCTCGTTCGCCCCGCACCTGGTCGCCATGACCAGCTTCCTACCGCTGGAGAAGGTCCGCCCGCTCGTCGCAATGCGACGGCTGCTGTCCCGCAGGTCCACGCCCGATCAGCGCGGGCTCGACGCGGATCCACTGGCCGACATAACCACGCCCGCGAGGACACGACGCGGTGGCCACGAGCCGGTGCCGGACCCGACGGCGCCCTGACCGGCCCACGATCCGTGCTCGGCGCGAGGGCTCCCGCGAGACGTAACGCACGGAACAGGCGGGCGGTCCGCCCTGGTGCGGTGTCAGTCGCCGGAGGGGCCGTAGAGGCGGTCCCGAGTTTCCTGGGGCAGCGAGCAGGCGGCCGTACCGCCGGGCATCCGGTGCCGGTTGCGGGCCACCCAGCGGTACGCGGGCCAGGCGACGGCGCGTACCGGCGGGATCCGTAGCCCGGCTCCGGCGAGCCGCCACCCACGGCCGCTGCTGGCCAGCAGCGCCGCGATGGCGTCCGGGCCGGCGGCCCGGCTGCCGTCCGAGCCGACCCACTGCACCGCCTCCTCGCACTGCGCCTCGGTCAGGCCGAGCCGGTCGAGGTCGGCGAATTGCCAGGGCACCACTCGGGCGTCGGTGGGAATCCGGCGCTCGATGAACTCCGCGCAGCGGGTGCAGAAGGCGCAGTCCCCGTCGTAGACGAAGGTCGACATGCCTTCATCCTCCCCCCAGCGTCGGCCACCCCACACACAGGTGTCCGGCGAGTCACTTGCACGCCACTAGGACATGTGTTCGAATACTGGCCATGCGCTGGGAGAACCTGACCGCTCCCCCGGTCGAGGAGAATCCCGGACGGGCAGCGCCAGCGACGCCACCCCTGCCGCTGGCGCTGCCCGATGCGGTCGTCCGCACCTTCGACACTCCCGACTTCGCCGGGATGACCTTCTACGAGGTACGCGCCAAGTCGATCCTCAACAAGGTTCCGGGCACCTCCCGCGTCCCGTTCGAGTGGACCGTCAACCCGTACCGGGGATGCAGTCATGCATGTTTTTACTGCTTTGCCCGAAATACCCACACCTATCTTGACTTCGACGCGGGGGCGGACTTCGACAGCCGGGTAGTCGTCAAGGTCAACGCGGGTGAGTTGCTGCGTCGTGAGCTGGCCGCGCCGCGCTGGCGCGGCGCGCACGTGGCGATGGGCACCAACGTCGACTGCTACCAGCGGGCCGAGGGGCGCTACCGGCTCATGCCGCCGATCATCGAGGCGCTGCGCGACTTCGCGAATCCGTTCTCGATCCTGACCAAGGGCACCCTGATCCAACGTGATCTCCCGCTGCTGCGGCAGGCGGCCGAGGTCACCCGGGTGGGCATCTCCTTCTCGGTCGGCTTCGTCGACGAGCGACTGTGGCGCTCGGTCGAGCCCGGCACGCCGAGTCCACGCCGCCGGCTCGACGCGATACGCCGGTTCGCCGACGCCGGATTCGAGGTCGGCGTACTGATGGCGCCGATCCTGCCCGGCCTCTCCGACTCGGACGAGTCGATCGAGGCCACCGTGGCGGCGATCGCCGCCGCGGGCGCGGCCAGCGTGACGCCGCTTGCGCTACACCTACGTCCCGGCGCCCGCGAGTGGTACGCGCGGTGGCTCGGGCGGGAGTATCCCCGGCTGGTGCCGCGCTACCGGGAGCTGTTCGGCGCGGGCGCGTACGCGCCGCAGTCCTACCAGCGGGAATTGACCGCACGGGTCCGCATCGCCGCCCGCCGGCACGGACTGATCCGGGCCGAGGCCGGCGGCCACCGTGCTGCGCCGCAGCCCGCACCAGCACCGGAGCAGCTGAGCCTGCTCTGAACGGGGCGCGGCGGTGCGGTGCGGCTGAGCGTTGTCGAAAGGTCGATCGGGGGCAGCCTGACAGCGACGCGGCTACAGTCGTCGGATGCGTTCCGCCAAGCAGATCCTCGCCGACGCCGCCGTGATCGCCGTCGTCGGTGCGTCCCGCGATCCGTTCAAGGCTGCTCACCGGGTACCGCTGGAGATGCAGCGGCACGGCTGGCGCATCATCCCGGTCAACCCGACCGCCGACGAACTGTTCGGCGAGCCGGTGTACCGGTCCCTGGCCGACATCCCCCACCCGGTCGACCTTGTCGACGTGTTCCGACCGGCCGACGACGCCGTGGACGTGGTGCGGCAGGCGGTGACGATCGGTGCCCCGGCGGTGTGGTTGCAGCTCGGCATCGTGTCGCCGGAGGCCCGGCGGATCGCCGAGGAGGCCGGCATCGACTACGTGGAGGACCGCTGCCTGATCGTGGAGCGGGCCGCCGCCGGGCTGACCCGCCGGAGCTGACCGCTCAGAGCTTGTAGTCGCGGAGCAGGCCGCGGGAGATGATGGTCTTCTGGATCTCCGAGGTGCCCTCGCCGATCAGCAGGAACGGGGCCTCCCGCATCAGCCGCTCGATCTCGTACTCCTTGGAGTAGCCGTAGCCACCGTGGATGCGGAACGCCTCCTGGACGACCTCGGCGCAGTATTCCGAGGCGAGCAGCTTCGCCATCCCCGCCTCGACGTCGTTGCGCTGGCCGGCGTCCTTGAGCCGGGCAGCGTTGACCATCAGCGCGTGCGCCGCCTCGATCTTCGTACCCATCTCGGCCAGCTTGAAGGCGATGGCCTGGTGCTTCGCCAGCGGCTGGCCGAAGGTCCGGCGCTGCTGGGCGTACCCGACGGCCAGTTCGAAGGCCCGGATGGAGATGCCGCAGGCGCGGGCGGCCACGTTGACCCGACCGACCTCGATGCCGTCCATCATCTGATAGAAACCCCGACCCACCTGGTCGGCCCCGCCGAGGACGGCGCTGTCGGGAACGGTGACGCCGTCGAGCACCATCTCGGTGGTCTCGACGCCCTTGTAGCCCATCTTGTCGATCTTGCCGGGGATGGTCAGGCCCGGGGCGGTCTCACCGAAGCCGGGCTCCTTCTCCAGCAGGAAGGTGCTCATGTTGCCGTAGACCGAGTCGGCGCCGGTCTCGGTGCGCACCAGGGTGGCCACCACCGACGAGTACGCGCCGTTGGTGAGCCACATCTTCTGGCCGTTGATGACGAACCGGTCGCCGTCGCGGACGGCCTTCGACTTGATCGCCGAGACGTCGGAGCCGCACTCCGGTTCCGACATCGAGAAGGCACCGCGGACCTCGCCGGTGGCCATCCTCGGCAGCAGCCGGGCCCGCTGTTCGGCGGAGCCGTGCTGGGAGATCAGGTACGCCACGATGAAGTGCGTGTTCACGATGCCGGAGATCGACATCCAGCCCCGGGAGAGTTCCTCCACCACGAGGGCGTAGGTGAGCAGGGACTCGCCGAGACCGCCGTACTCCTCGGCGATGGTGAGCCCGAACAGGCCCATCTCCTTCATCCCGTCGAGGATGTCGGCCGGGTACTCGTCGGCGTGCTCCAGGCGCTGCGCGTGCGGGATGATCTCCTTGTCCGCGAATTCCCGGACGGTCTGCAGGATCGCCCGCTGCTCGTCGGTCAGGCCGGGCGTCTGGGCGAGTCGAGCCATCTCAGCCTCCGGGGATTCAGCGCCTACTCACTGGTAACTAAACGCTCGATCAGTATCGGTCGCCCGACCCTGGGGGCCAAGGCGACCAGTCCACCCAACCGCTGTGAAATGGTTCACCGCTGCGGGTAGCGTCCCGCAGTGAGGGGCCCGCCCACCAGGGACGTTGGGACCGTAGGAGGAGAGCGTGGGCCAACCACCGGAGCCGGACCAGCCACCGTCGCCCTACGAGCCACCGCCGGGCGGGCAGCAGCCGCAGTACGGCCAACCGTACGGACAGCAGGGCGAACAGCCGGCGTACGGGCAGCCGTCGTACGAGCATCCGGGCCAACAGCCGCACGGCCAGCAGTGGGCTCAGCAACCCCCGTACGCCCCACAGGTGCCCTACGGGCAGTACGGACCACCGGCCGGGCAGGGCGGCGGGCGCGGCACCAACGTGCTGGCCATCCTCTCGCTGGTCTTCGCCTTCGTCTTCGCACCCGCCGGCATCGCCCTCGGTCACCTGGCCAAGCGGCAGCTGCGCACCAGCGGCGAGGACGGCGAGCAGCTCGCCACCTGGGGCCTGATCCTCAGCTACATCTTCACCGGCCTCTTCCTGCTGGCCTGCTGCGGCTGGCTGGCCCTGGCGATCTGGGCCGGCTCCGACGGCACCAGCACCTGAGCCCGTTCAGCGGAACTGGGCCTCGCGGACGCTGTTGCCGCCGTCGACCACCAACATCTGGCCGGTGATGTACGACGCGGCCGGCGAGCAGAGGAAGGTGATCGCCGCGGCCACCTCGTCGGGCGTGCCGGGCCGCCCCACCGGCGTACCCAGACCCTGCTTGATCTCGGCCATGGTCGAGGCCGCGGTGTAGATGGTGCCCGGAGCCACCGCGTTGACCGTCACGCCGTCGGCGATCATCTCCATGGCCAGCGCCCGGGTCAGGCCCACCACGCCCGCCTTGGCCGCCGCGTACGCCGCCTCGGTGGGCAGCGCGTTGACCGGACCGGCGGTGGCGGCCAGATTGACGATCCGACCCCAACCGCGCTCGGCCATGCCGCCGATGAAGGCCCGGCTGCACAGGAAGGCGGTGGTCAGGTTCCGGTCGATCTCGCCCCGCCACTCGTCGTAGCTGAGCTGCGCCACCGGGCGCAGCACCTCCGGGCTGGCCCGGCTGGCCAGACCCGCGTTGTTCACCAGCACCTCGACGTCGCCGAGCTGCTCGGCCACGGCGTCGGCAAGCGCGCCCACCTCCGACTCGTCGGTGAGGTCGGCGACGAAACCGGTCACCCCGAGTTCGCCGGCCCGCTCGTGGATGCGCCGGGTGGTCGACACGATCGCCACCCGGGCGCCCAGGTCGGACAGTCGGCGAGCGGTGGCGTACCCGATGCCGTCCGGGCTGCCCGCCCCCGTCACCAGCGCGACCTTGCCGTCCAACCGCATGGTCACCGGCTCGGGCAGTGGTGCCGGTGCGTCCTGGTCGCCGGGCTCCGGTGTCGCGGCAGGGCGTGGTCGCCGGCTCATGCCCGGCCGGCTGACGTCCCGTCTCGGTCTGTTGCCGGAGCGGTCCGCCGCGCGCGCGTCAATCCCCATGCCGAGATCCTGCCCTTTCCCGCCGCTGTCGGGCAACGCGCACCCGGTGCCGGGCGCGTCGCGAGGTGCGCGGCAATGACTACCCTGACTGCGCCACATCATCGCGACGGAAGAGAAGCCCGATGACGCAACCCCCGCCGGCCGGCGGCTGGCCCGACCCCGCATCGACCGGCCAGCCGTCCAGCCCGCCCGCCGACCCGACGCTGCCGGTCAGCTCGCAGCCGGCCGTTCCACCGCAGCCGTCCGGATACGATCCGTATCAGCCACCGGCCGATCCGTACGCCGGGATGAAGTCTGACCCGGCTGCCGCGCCGTACCCGCCGGCCGGTTACCCGCCGGCCCAGCCCGCCGGTTACCCGCCGCCGCCCCCGCCCGGGTACGGCTACCCCCAGCCCGGGTACGGCTACCCGCAGCAGAAGACGAACTCGCTGGCGATCGTCGCCCTGGTCCTCTCCCTGATCGGGATCGGCTCGTGCATCACCGCCCCGGTCGGCGCCATCATGGGGCACGTGGCCATGCGTCAGATCCGGGAGACCGGCGAGAGCGGCGAGGGGATGGCCAAGGCCGCCATCATCGTCGGTTGGATCCTCACCGGCCTGCTCGCACTGGTGATCATCGGTTACGCCATCGCGATCGGCTTCGCCATCGCGAACTCGTCCTCCACCACCTGACCGGTGAACGCCCGCCCCGGCCGAGGTCGGGGCGGGCGCGGGGTGATCGCCCCGGTTACTCGGCCGGCGGGCTGAACGTCGAGGTGCGGGTCAGGCCGGCGGCCCGGCCCTTGGCGGCGATCACCAGCGCCATCTTGCGGGACGCCTCGTCGATCATCTCGTCGCCGAGCATCACCGCGCCCAGCCGGCCACCGGCCTCCGAGGTGTAGTGCTGGTAGGCGTCGAGGATCAACTCGGCGTGGTCGTAGTCGGCCTGGGCCGGCGAGTAGACCTCGTTCGCGGCATCGATCTGCCCGGGATGCAGCACCCACTTGCCGTCGAAGCCGAGCGCCGCCGACCGCTTCGCCACCTCGCGGAACCCGTCGGTGTCCCGGATCTGCAGGAACGGGCCGTCGATGGCCTGCTTGTCGTGCATCCGGGCGGCCATCAGGATGCGCATCAGGATGTAGTGGTAAGGGTCGCCCGGGTAGTCGGGGATGAGTGCGCCGACCACCAGCGACCTCATGTTGATCGAGGCCATGAAGTCGGCCGGACCGAAGATGATCGTCTCGACCCGGGGCGACGCGGCGGCGATGGCGTCGACGTTGACCAGGCCGGCGGCGTTCTCGATCTGCGCCTCGATGCCGATCCGGCCCACCTCCAGGCCGAGGGTCTTCTCCAGTTGGGTGAGGGTCAGGTCCAGCCACTGCACCTGCGCCGCGTCCTGCACCTTCGGCAGCATCACGCAGTCGAGGTTGGCCCCCGCGCCTTCCACCACGTCGATGACGTCCCGGTAGGTCCACGGGGTGGTGAGATCGTTGACCCGGACGACCCGGGTCTTGCCGGCCCAGTCACCCTCGTTCAGCGCGGCCACGATGTTCTTGCGGGCCTCCGGCTTGGCCAGTGGGGCGACCGCGTCCTCCAGGTCGAGGAAGACCTGGTCGGCGGGAAGGCCCTGGGCCTTGCCGAGCATCTTGACGCTCGATCCGGGCACGGCCAGACAGGACCGGCGGGGACGCCCGACAACCGCCATCGACGGCGCTCCTTCCGGGGCACGGCCACAGCGCCGCCCCTGACTCAACGATCTCTGAGGTGCTTGTGACGCCACGGTAACCTCGTGCCGTGACCGCGGTGAATGGACCTGTGGAAGATGTCACTGACCGCCGACTGGTCGTGATAACCGGGGCCAGCTCCGGCATCGGATTGGCCGCCGCCATCAAGCTGGCCTGCCGGGGCGACCGGCTGGTCCTGGTCGGCCGGGATCCGGCCCGACTGCGAGCCGCCGCCGACGAGGTCCGCGAGGCTTCCGGGGAGCGGCCCGAGGTGTTCCGGGCCGATTTCGCCGCCCTCGACGACGTCCGGCGGTTGGCCGAGCGGCTGCGCGCCGGGTACGACCGGATCGACGTGCTGGCCAACAACGCCGGCGCGATCGTGCTCCAGCCGGTCACCACCGTCGACGGTTTCGAACTGTCCGTCCAGGCCAACCACCTGGCGCCCTTCCTGCTCAGCAACCTCCTGGCCGACCGGGTACGCCGCATGGTGGTGACCGCCTCCGGCGCGCACCGCAGCGGCGCCCTCGATCCGGACGACCTCAACGCCCCGCTGCGCCGTTACCGCCCGATGTCCGCGTACGGCACCAGCAAGCAGGCGAACATCCTGTTCACCGCGGAGGCGGCCCGCAGGTGGTCGCAGGTCGACTCGTACTGCTTCCATCCGGGGGTGGTGCGGACCCGGTTCGGCAACGAGAGTCGGGTGGTCGCCCTGGGCATGCGTCTGCTGCCGTTCCGCAGCCCGGCCAAGGGCGCCCAGACGTTGGTCTGGCTCGCCAACCAGGACAGCTCCCGGCTGACGAACGGTGGCTACTACTTCGACTGCCGGCCACGCCGCCCGTGGCCCAAGGCGGCCGACCCGGGGCTCGCGGCGCGACTCTGGGCGGCCAGCGCCGCCGCGGTGGGCATCCCGGACGGGCCGGGCCACCCGGGGCATCCGGCCTGAGGTCGCGTCGGCCGGGCAACCGGGTCGCCCCGGTCGGTAAACCTTGCGATACTCCGCGCCATGACCGTCGCGGAGGGCGTCAACCTGCACGTGCTGGGCGAGGACGAGGAACTGACCGCCCGGTTGGACGCGGAGCTGACCAGTTTCAACCAGCGGGCCACCGGCGCCACCGACGAGGCGGCGCTGTCCGTCCGGGTCACCGACGCGGGCGGTGAGCTGATGGCCGGGCTCACCGGGTGGACCTGGGGCGGCTGCGCCGGGATCAACATGGTCTGGGTCCGCGCGGATCGCCGTGGCGAAGGCTGGGGCGGTCGGCT
Source organism: Micromonospora palythoicola (assembly GCF_036689795.1). Lineage (NCBI taxonomy): Bacteria > Bacillati > Actinomycetota > Actinomycetes > Micromonosporales > Micromonosporaceae > Micromonospora > Micromonospora palythoicola. The sequence goes on from NZ_JBAGKI010000027.1 coordinate 38,439, forward strand.
GCTGACGGCGGCCGAGCAGGAGGCCCGACGGCGGGGCTGCACCGAGATCTCGGTCGCCTCGTTCTCGTTCCAGGCTCCGGGCTTCTACCGCCGGCACGGCTACCTCGACACCGGTCGTCGGGAGGGCATCCCCGGTGGTCACGTCGACCACCAGTTCTGGAAGTCGCTGGTGAACGACCCGGCCGCCGTGGTGCGCCTGGTCGCTCTGGTGGAGCTTCCCGCCAGCGCGGTCGAGGCCGGACAACGGTACGAGGACACCGTGCTGGCGCTGCTGCCACGCCACGGCGGACGGCTGGAACGCCGGCTGCGCACCGGTGACGGGGGTGCTGAGGTACACGTCATCCGGTTCGACACCCGGGCCGGATACGAGTCGTACCTGGCCGATCCGGAGCGGATCGCGCTGCGGGTGGCGCTCGGCGAGGCCGCCCCGCAGACCCGGGTGCTCGAGGTACACGAGGTGTGACCGGCCGCCGGGTCGGCGCCCTCGGACTTGACCGATCGGTCAACGACGACTTAAATTAGACCGAGCAGTCAATTCTGGGGAGTGAGTCGTGGCTCGGGACACTCGGGACCGCATCGTCGCGGTGGCGCGCGACCTGGTTCACGGCGCCTCGCTGGCCGAGGTCAGCACCGAGGAGATCTGCAAGGCGGCAGGTGTCCACAAGGGGAGCCTCTACCACTTCTTTCCATCCAAGGAAGCGCTCGGCGGAGCCGTGCTGGACCGCAACTGGGAGATGCTGCACGCCGTGCTGGAGGAGGCCTTCGTCGCGGACGTACCGCCGCTGGCGCGCGTCGACCGGTTCGTCGACAGCTTCGTGCGGATGCTCTCGCTCATGCGGGAACGGTTCGGCGCGACCCCCGGGTGCCCACTCGGCGACCTGGCCGCCGAGGTGGCCGGTCACGGCGACGACGGCCGAGCCCGGGCGGGGCGGGTGCTGTCCGGCTGGGCGGGCTATTTCGCCACGGCCATCAGCGAGGCGAAGGGGCGCGGCGACGTGCCGGCCGACGTCGATGCCGACAGTGCCGCGACCCGTGCGCTGGCGCTGATACAGGGGCTGGCGCTGCTGGCCAAGGCGCACGACGACCCATCCCTGGTGCTGCTCGCCAAGGCCGACATCCGGCTGCTGCTGCGGGCGTCTGGCTGACCCTCGCCAGCGACGAGCGCCCGTTCGTCATGCACGTTGAGTTGACCGATCGGTCAATTACTGAGGAGGTCCCATGCCGCAGTCGACCACCAACGCGGGCGAGGAGTACCGGTTCACCCGCTTCCGCACCGCCCTGCTGCTCGACGATCTGACGTTCGACCGGAATGCTCCCGCGCCCGGTGACCGGATGCCGGCTTTCGACCTGCCGACCCTGGGCGGCGGCCGCTTCACCGACGCCGACCTCGGTCACCTGCCGGTGCTGATGGTCTTCGGTTCACGGACCTGCCCGGTCACCGAGAGCGCCGGGCCGGTGTTGCGCGCCCTGCACCGCGACTTCGGCGATCGGGTGCGGTTCGTTCTGGTGAACACCCGCGAGGCGCACCCGGGCGAGCGGTTCGGTCAGCCCCGGACCGCCGAGGACAAGTGGCGGCATGCCGAGGAGTTGCGCAAGCACCACGGGATCGCATTCGAGGTGGCCGTCGACGACCTGGACGGCGGGTTGCACCGGGCGATGAGCCCGAAGCCCAACTCGGCGTACCTTCTCGACGCCACCGGCGTGATCAGTTACCGGGCCCACTGGGCCAACGACGAGCAGGGCCTGCGAACAGCTCTGGCCGCGATCACGGCCGGGGCTGCTCCGCCGCGCGGGCGCAGCCGCGCCATGGTCGGACCGCTGCTGCGCGCCGTCGGTCACCTGCCCGGGGTGGTGACCTTCGCCGGCGGTCGGGTCGAACGTGACATCTGGCTGGCGGCCACGCCGCTGGCCGTGCTCGGACGGATCTCCCGTCTGTTCCGGCGACTGCCGAAGGACCGCCGAGGTATCGCGGCGGCAGCGTTCACCGGTGCGGTTGTCGTCCTGGCCGCCGCCGTGGTCGCGGTGGCGTCGTAGCGCGCCGGCGGGGTCCAGGGATGTCCGTCCGGCCCGGTGTGACCGCCGAGGCGGGCGGCGGCGAACCTGGATAGCACGACTGCTCAGTCGCGGACCGGCACCGCGTCCGCCGGCACCGCCGTGCTGACGCGTGTCGCACGCCGGGCGGTGCGGGCGCTGGACAACACCACCACGGCCACCCCGACCAGCAGCAGTGACAGGCCGGGCAGGGTCACCGGGTCGGGCAGCTGACCCAACCACGCCCAGCCGATCAGCGCCGCGCCGGGTGCCTCCAGCAGGATCAGCACGCTCACCGTGGTGGCCGAGACCCGCCGCAGCGCGTAGCTGAACATCGAGTGGCCGAGCAGCTGTGCCCCGCCGACCAGGGCGAGCACGGCCAGCCAGGTGCCGGTGTCGAAGCCGCTGAGCGGCACCCGGCCGACGAGACAGACCACCAGCAGGATCAGGCCGCACACGCCGTAGCAGATGGTGGTGTAGGTGGCGTTGCTAACGGTGACCCGGGCCCGCTCACCCAGCGCGGTGTACACCGCCGCGAACAGCCCACCGGCCAGCGCCAGCAGATCGCCGGTGAAGGCCTGACCCGAGACCGTGAAGTCGGCTCCGGTCGCCAGCACCGCCCCGACCACGGCCACCCCGATGCCGGCCCAGACACCCACCGGCAATCGGCGGCCCTGCGCCCGGGCGATCAGCCCCTGCCAGACCGGCTGGGTGGCCACCAGCGCCGTTGCCGCGGCCACCGAGGTGAGCTTCGCGCTCGGCATCCAGGCGGCGAAATGCGCCGCCAGCGCCACCCCGGAGAGGACGCAGAACATGCCCTCGCGGCGGCCCGCGCCGGTGGTGACGAAGCGGAACTCGGACCGTCGGCGGGTCAGCGCGAACGGACTCAGCACGGCGACGGCCAGCATGTTGCGCCAGAAGGCGACCGCCAGGGCGGGCGCGGCGGCGAACGCGATGAGCGGCGCGGACGACGAGACGGCGAAGACGGCTACGGCCAGTGCCGCGCCGGTCATCAGGTCGAGCGGCGGACGATGGGGTTCGGTGACCACGAGGTGCAATCTTCACACGCCGTAGGGGCACCACTTTCCGTCAGCGTTCGGTTACGATCATGCGCGTCCTCACCCAGGGCTCCTCCCTTCCGCCCGGAGTCGGTTTCCATGCCCACGTTCCGCGCGGTGCTGTTCGACTTCTTCGGCACGTTGACCCGTCCGGTTCAGCGTGGCGAGGGTCACCTCAGCACCGCCGAACTGCTCGGCTGTCCGCCGGACACCTTTCTCAAGGTGCTCGACCGCAGCTTCTACGAACGCGCCAGCGGGCGCTTCGACACCGTCGAGGGGACCTTGCGCTGGGTGTGCGAACAGGTCGGCGTACACCCTTCGGCGGAGGCGTTGCGAGCCGCAGCCGTTGCCCGCCACCAGGCCGTACGTGCGGACACCCGGTTACGGGACGAGGCCGTGCCGACCCTGCGGGCGCTGCGGCGGCGGGGCGTACGGACCGGGGTGATCAGTGACTGCACCCATGAGCTGCCGACGTTCCTGCCGGAGCTGGCGGTCGCCCCGCTGCTCGACGTTCGGGTGTTCTCGGTGCAGGTGGGGCGCTGCAAGCCGGACGCGAGCCTCTACCTGGCCGCCTGTGCGCGGCTGGGTCTGCCGCCAGCAGACTGTCTCTACGTCGGTGACGGGGGCAGCCAGGAGTTGACCGGTGCGCAGCGCGCCGGCCTGAGCGCGGTCCGGCTCGCCGCACCCGACCTCGCCGACCATCTGGTGTTCAACCTCGACGCGGACTGGGCCGGTCGGACCCTGGAATCCCTCTGCGAGGTCGTCGACCTGGTCGACGAGGCTCCCAGCCCGGTCGGCGCACCCGCGTAGCTCGCGGCCACCCCGGGCCGACGTCGCCGCGAACGAGGTTCTCAGCGCCGCCGGACGCGGTGCAGCCGGAACGGCCGTCGGGTGGCGCGCACCGCCGGCGTCGGCCGGGGCTGCTCGGCCAGCGAGCCGGACGGCAACTCGTCGCCGTGCGCCGGCTTGCCGGCCGGCGCGAGCCGCACCAGGGCGCATCCGTCGGCAGCCCAGCGGGCGACGAGCTCCGTGGTGGGTCCGGGCGCGTTGAGCCGTTTGGCCGCCACCAACGGGGCGAGCGTTTCCCACTGCTCGGTGCCGGGTGCCACCCGGCTGACCCGCGCCGGCCAGGTGACGATCCGGCCACCGTGATCGCCGCGCTGCGTCACCTGGGCCTCGTCCGCCTCGGCCAGGCCCGGCGCGGACTGCTCCCCGGGGCCGCTGACCACGAACAGCGCGGCCTCCAGGGGTACGCACCACAGGGCCAGCGACGGGTTGCCGGCCACCGCGACCCAGGCCACCGAGGCCTTCTTCATCGCCTCGTCGACCAGTGGGTGGTTCTCAGGCTCGTCGGTCACCGCGGCATCCTCTCGCATCCGGGCCGGTCCGCGTCGGCCGTCAGCCGACGAACGGCGGGACGAGGATCTCCCCCCGGGCCACCGGCATCACCTGACCGGCGACGGTGGTGCCCACCGCCACGCCACCGGCTGCGGTCACGGTGCAGGCCAGCGAGGCCGGTCGGCCCATCTCGACGCCCTGCCGGACGGTGTAGGACGATCGTCCCTCGCCGGGCAGCAGGCCGCTGGCGACCAGCCACACTCCGAGACCGAGCGCGGCCGAACCGGTCGCCGGGTCCTCGGGTACGCCGAGACCGGGGACGAAGACCCGGGCGTGCGCGGTTTGGGTCGCGGGGTTCCAGGAGAAGACGCTGACATGCTCGATGCCGTACCGCCCGGCCGCCACCGGGTCCAGCCGGGCCCGGGCGAGGGCGTCGGGGCGTACCGGCAGGAACGGGAACTCCAGGCCGCAGCCGGCGACCCGGGGCGCCGGGCCGAGGTGGTCCTCGGCGCCGAGCCCGACCATCTCGAGCAGCGGCTCCGGCTCCAGTTCGGGCCCGAGGGTGGGGCTGCCGCCGGTGAGGATGGCGGCGCCCTCGCTCACCTCGATCGGCAGCACCCCGGCACCGCACTCCTGGTTGACCTGCCCGGTCGGAAAGAGGCCTCGGCGAGCGGCGGTGACCGCAGCGCCGACGCTCGGGTGACCGGCGAACGGCAATTCGTCGACCGGCGTGAAGATCCGCGCCCGGTAGGTGGCACCGACCTGCGTGGCGGGCAGCACGAAGACCGTCTCCGAGAGGTTGAACTCGCGCGCCAGAGCCTGCATCTGGTCGGTCGCCAGCCCGTCGGCGCCGAAGACCACCGCGAGGGGGTTCCCGGCGTACGGACGGTCGGTGAAGACGTCCACGATCTCGTAAGCCAAGGTCGACATGTTGATAGACACTAGGCCCTCGGGGCGTATGTCCGGGTCACTGCCCGGCCGTGCCGCCCCTGGAGCATCGTCGGCCGGGGCGTCGACACACCACCTAGGCTGGTGCCCGTGAGCACGCCGACCCGGGTGTACATCGCCCGACTTTCCGGAGTCGCTGTCTTCGACCCCAACGGCGACCAGGTGGGCCGGGTACGCGACGCGGTGGCCCGGCTGCGCGTGAGCCAACGGCCGCCCGAGGTCGTCGGTCTGGTCGCCGAGATGCCGATGCGCCGACGGATCTTCCTCTCCATCAACCGGATCACCTCGATCGACGCCGACGCCATCGTGCTGGGCAGCGGCACGTTGAACCTGCGCCGGTTCGAGAAGCGCCCGAACGAGTTGCTCGTCCTGCAGGAACTGCTGGACCGCCGGGTGCAGGTCGCACCGGAGGGCCGGGCCGCGTCGGTGGTCGACGTGGCGATGGAGTGCAGTCGTGGTGGCGAGTGGTCGCTGACCCGGGTGGCGGTCCGCGAGCAGACCGGCCGGTTGGCTCGCCGGGGCCACCTGCACCAGGTCGAGTGGAACCAGGTACGCGGGCTCAGCGGCGTGGCGGAGACCCGGGGCACCGCCAACCTGCTCGCCGTACTGGAGGACATGCGCCCGGCGGACCTGGCCAACGCGCTCCAGGACCTGCCCGACGCCCGGCGCAACGAGGTCGCGGCTGCCCTGGACGACCAGCGGCTCGCCGACGTGCTCAGCGAGCTGCCCGAGCACGACCAGGTGGAGATCCTCGCCGCGCTGGACCGCGAACGGGCCGCCGACATCCTGGAGGAGATGGACCCGGACGACGCCGCCGACCTGCTCGGCGAGCTGCCGCCGCCGGAGCAGGACGTACTGCTCGACCTGATGGAACCGGACGAGGCCGACTCGGTGCGGCAGTTGCTGAAGTACACACCGGGCACGGCGGGCAGCGTGATGACCTCCGAACCGGTCATCCTGCCCCCGGACGCGACGGTGGCGGAGGCCCTCGCGCGGATCAGGGAACCGCAGCTCTCCCCGGCGGTGGCCGCGCAGGTGTTCGTGGCCCGGGCGCCGATGGCCACCCCCACCGGCCGCTACCTGGGCATGGTGCACTTCCAGCGGCTGCTCCGCGAGCCCCCGGCCGATCTGCTCGGCGGGGTGGTGGTCAACGACATCGATCCACTGCGTCCGACCACCCCACTGCCGGAGATCACCCGCCGGATGGCCACCTACGATCTGGTGGCCATGCCGGTGATCGACCGGAACAACCGGCTGGTGGGTGCCGTCACCGTCGACGACGTGCTGGACCACTCGCTGCCCCGGGACTGGCGGGACCGGGATGCCGCGTCGGGCGGCCTGACGAACGGAACCCCGACCGTTCCGGACCCGGCGACGGACGGTGGCCATGACTGAGCAGCGGCGCGCGGAACGGCTCGACCTACCGCGGGAGCCCCGGGGATTCAAGCTGCCCCGGGTGGATCAGGAGACGTTCGGACGCTGGGCCGAGGGCATCGCCCGTGGCATGGGTACGGCGAACTTCATCGTCTACATGACGCTGGTGATCAGCGCATGGTTCCTCTGGAACACTCTCGCCCCGGCGGGAATGCGCTTCGACCCGTACACCTTCACCTTCCTCACCCTGGTGCTCTCCATTCAGGCCTCGTACGCGGCACCGCTGATCCTGCTGGCACAGAACCGTCAGGCCGACCGCGATCGGGTGGCGATGGAGGAGGACCGACGCCGGGCGACCATGCAGAAGGCCGACACGGAGTACCTGGCCCGGGAGATCGCCGCACTGCGGATCGCACTCGGCGAGGTGGCCACCCGGGACTTCGTCCGCTCCGAGTTGACCCGGCTCGCCGAGGAGCTGGACGAGGCGGCGCAGCGGCGACAGCGGCTGGAGCGCCGGCACCGGGACGACCCGGCCGTCCGGGCCGGTGGTGACGGGCTGGACGAGCCCCGCGACGAGGTGGACGGCGACCAACCGGGTGACGGTCGTCACGACCCGGCGACCTCCCACCGCCCGGAGAGCTGATCGACTCGCTCACACCGCTGTCACCGGCACCGGTGACAGCCTGCCGCCGACGTAGCATTACGGGCATGTCAGCTCCCGTCAGCACCGTCAACGACGCCGTCCTGGCCGCTCTGGCCACCGTCAACGACCCGGAGATCCGCCGGCCGATCACCGAACTCGGCATGGTGCGTTCCGCCGAGGTCGGCGAGGACGGCGTGGTCCGGGTCGAGTTGCTGCTGACCGTGGCCGGTTGCCCGCTGAAGGACAAACTCCGGGCGGACATCACCGCGGCCGTGGGCGCGGTGAGCGGGGTCAGCGGCGTCGAGATCGAGTTCGGGGTGATGAGCACCGAGCAGCGCCAGGAACTCCAGGCGAAGCTGCGCGGCGGCGGTGCGACCGAGGAGCCGGTGATCCCGTTCGCCCAGCCCGGCTCTCGCACCCGGGTGTACGCGGTGGCCAGCGGCAAGGGCGGTGTCGGCAAGTCCAGCGTGACGGTCAACCTGGCCGCCGCACTGGCCGCCCGGGGCCTTTCCGTCGGCGTGGTGGACGCGGACATCTACGGGCACTCGGTGCCGCGGATGCTCGGTGCGGACGGCCGGCCCACCCGGGTCGAAGACATGATCATGCCGCCGCAGGCGCACGGGGTGAAGGTCATCTCGATCGGGATGTTCACCGCCGGCAACGCCGCCGTGGTCTGGCGGGGTCCGATGCTGCACCGCGCGTTGCAGCAGTTCCTCGCCGACGTCTACTGGGGTGATCTCGACGTCCTGCTGCTCGACCTTCCCCCGGGCACCGGCGACGTGGCGATCTCGCTGGCCCAACTGCTGCCGAACGCCGAGATCCTGGTGGTCACCACCCCGCAGGCCGCCGCCGCGGAGGTCGCCGAGCGGGCGGGCGCGATCGCGTTGCAGACCCACCAGCGGGTGGTCGGTGTGATCGAGAACATGTCCTGGCTGGAGCTGCCCGACGGCTCCCGGATGGAGATCTTCGGTGCCGGCGGCGGCCAGACGGTGGCGGATTCGCTGACCCAGACGATCGGCGCGTCGGTGCCGCTGCTGGGTCAGGTGCCGCTGGACACCCGGGTCCGGGAGGCGGGCGACGAGGGCAACCCGATCGTGCTCGCCGAGCCGGATTCTCCGGCGTCGAAGGCGCTGGGCCAGGTGGCCGACCGGCTCGCGCTGCGTCGCGAGTCCCTGCTCGGCAAGCCGCTGGGTCTCAAGCCGGCCGGACGCTGAGCGCGCCGGTCCACACCCCGCCCGGCCCGGACCCGGTTCAGGCGCGGAGGCCGCCTCTCGTGGCGGCGGTCAGGTGACGTCGTCGTAGCTGACCGCGCGGGGGGCCGGCACCGGGCTGGTGGTGCTCGCCGGGGGCGGACCGGGCCGGCGCGGGTCGGCCGCGTTCGCGACGTCCTTGAGTTCGTCGTGCACACCGGTGACATCGGCGCGGAGACCGTCGTAGACGCCCTGAAGCGGCTTCCGGATCGCCTGCTCGTCCTCCTCGCTGAGCAGATGCTTGCGGATGAACGCCTTGGGGTGCAGGTCCTCCAACTGGATGTCGGTGCCCAGTTCCTTGCTCAGGTCCGTGGTGGCGCTGCGGGCCATGTTGCGTAGATTGCGCACCATCCGCAGCCCGTCACTGATCACCGCCGGCAGCCGGTCGCCGAAGATCAGCAGCGCCAGCAGCAGCAGCGCGCCGACCTCCCACACGTTCAGGTTCTCGAACACCCTCGGTCCCCCTTTCCCCCGGCTACCGCAGCCAGAGTACGCACGTCGGTGCCGCTGCCAGAAGAGGGTGAGGGGTCACTTCGCGTCCGCGGCGAGGGTGACCGAGGCGTTCTGTCGGGTCGAGCCCCGGCGGTACTCGACGGTCACCACCGAGCCGGGCGCGTACTTACGGACCAGGGCGATGAGGTCGGTCGGCTCGGTCATCGGGCGACCGTTCAGCTTCAGGATCACGTCACCGGCGCGCAGTCCCGCACCGGCGGCCGGGCCGGACGGCTCGACCGTCGCGAGGCGTACGCCGGCACCGTTGGTGCCCGAGCCGGGCCCGCCCACCTGGGCGCCGATCACCGTACGGCGGGCCTTCCCGGTGCCGATGATGTCCTGGGTGATCCTTTTCGCCTGGTTGATCGGGATCGCGAAGGCAAGACCGATGTTGCCGGCCTCCTGGCCCTCGGCGACCAGCGACTTGATCGTGGAGTTGACGCCGATGACCCGTCCCGCCGCGTCGACGAGCGGGCCGCCCGAGTTGCCGTGGTTGACCGCGGCGTCGGTCTGGATGGCGGCGTAGTAGCGCGTCGGTCCGCCCGGCTCGCCGGCGTGCATCGTCCGGTCCAGGGCGCTGACGATGCCCGCGGTGACCGTGTTCGCCAACGACAGCGGCGAACCCATCGCCAGCACCGGATCGCCGACGGCCAGGGCGTCGGAGTCGCCGAACTCCACCGGGCGCAGCCCGGTGCGGGAGACCTTGATCACCGCGATGTCGGACTCCGCGTCCTGTCCCACCACCGTCGCGGACGCCGAGCTGCCGTCGTTGAAGATGACCGACGCCTTGCCGGTGCCGCCGGCCACCACGTGGTCGTTCGTGATCACATGGCCGTCGGCACTGGCGATGAAGCCTGAGCCCTCGCTGGTGCCACCCAGGCCGGCGACCCGGACGGTGACCACGCTGGGCAGCACCCGTTCGGCGACGCCGGCCAGCGACTCCGGCGGGCGTTGGGCGAGCGTGGGCGCCGCACCGGGGACCGCGCCCAGCACCGTCGCACCGGCACCACCACGGATCGCGAAGGCGTAGCCCAGCGCACCACCGAGCGCGCCGGCGAGCAGGGCGATCACCAGCGGAATGAGCAGCAGTTGCTGGAGTCTCGGCCGGCCAGCCGCGTCGGGATCGACGACCGGTTCCGGTTCGCTGCCGACGACCGGTGCCGCGGGCAGCACCACCGCCGCCGGTGCGTGCGGATCCCGCCACGGATCGGCGAGCGCGTCGGACCACCACGGCGACCCGGCATGGCCGCCGTCCTGCGGTGTCCCCGGTCCACCGGCCGTCGGATGCCCGGCCGTCGGATGCCCGGCCGGTGCTCCGCCCACGCCGGGCTGGCGCCAGTCCCAGCCGTCGGTCACTCGGTGCCTCCCACTCCCGTCCCCCGGTGTCCACGCGTCCGCGGTCCGGCGCGGGCTACGGACACCGCTTCCAGGATTGCACGGATGCGCCGCACCGGGTCAGCGGTTGTCACCGCGGGTGGATGCCCCGCTGCGCTCAGAGCTGGCCGCCTCTAGAGTCACAGTGCCCAACCACCCTGCGCATCATGCTCGTCGCCCGGAGGTGCCCCATCGCCACGGTCGCCGGTTCCGGCAGTTCGACGAACCCGGCCCTGCAGTTCGCCGAGTCGTACGTCACCGAGGACCTCGTCCTGCGGACCGCCCGCAGCCTCGCCCGCGAGGTCGGCCTGGACGCGGTCACCGCAGGCGCGGGTGCCGCGTTGCGCCTGCTCGCCGCCGCCGGCAACGCCCGCGCGGTGGTCGAGATCGGCACCGGCACCGGTGTCAGCGGGGTGTGGTTGCTGCGCGGGATGCGGGCCGACGGGGTGCTCACCACCATCGACGTCGAGGTGGAGCATCAGCGGATCGCCCGGCGCATCTTCGCCGAGGCCGGCTACGTCTCCGGCCGCACCCGGATCATCACCGGCCGGGCGCTGGACGTCCTGCCCCGGCTCGCCGACGGCGCGTACGACCTGGTCTTCGTCGACGCCGAGGTGACCGGCTTCACCGCCTGCGTGGACGCCGCGTTGCGGCTGCTGCGGCCGGGCGGCGTACTGGTGCTCAACGGTGCGCTGGCCGGCGGCCGGATCGGTGACCCGGCCGCCCGCGATTCGGAGACGGTGCTGGTGCGCGAGACGGTGAAGGCCATCCGCGAGTCGGAGCACTGGATTCCGGCGCTGCTGCCGGTCGGCCACGGGCTGCTGGCCGCGGTGCGCTGCTGAGCCCACACACTCGCGGCCCGTCCGGCTGGCGGCCCCCCGACCGGCCGGCAGCACTCCAGGGTCAGTCCAGCGCGGCCAACCAGCGCAGCAGCCCGCGTACGCCCCAGCCGGTCGCACCCCGGGTCAGCTCCGCGTCGTCGCGTTCGCACCAGGAGGGTGCGGACATGTCGATGTGCAGCCACCGGTCGGCCAGCTCGCCGGTGAACTCCCGCAGGTAGAGCGCGGCCAGCACGGAACCGCCGCCCTGCGTCGGCGCACTGTGCAGGTCGGCCAGGTCGCTGCCGAGGTGCTCGACGTAGTCGGCGGGCAGCGGCATCCGCCAGGCCGACTCACCGGCCGATCTGATCGCCGCCAGCAGATCCTCGGCGAGCTGGTCGTTGTCGCTGTAGAGGGCGCCGGTGCGGGTGCCCAGCGCCACCGCGTTGGCGCCGGTCAGGGTGGCCAGGTCGACAAGCAGGTCGGGCTTGAGTTCCTGGACGGCGTACGCCAGCGCGTCGGCGAGCACCAGCCGCCCCTCGGCGTCGGAGTTCGTCGTCTCGCTGGTCATCCCGCCGTAGTGCCGCACGACGTCGCCGGGCCGGAACGCGGCCCCGCTGACCATGTTCTCGGCCAGCGGCGCAAGCGTGGTCACCCGGACCGGCAGGCCCAGCGTGGCGGCGCCGAGGGTGGCCGCCACGACGGCGGCGGCACCGGCCATGTCCTTGCGCATCAGCTTCATCGCCGGCACGGGCTTGATCGAGATGCCGCCGGTGTCGAAGGTGATGCCCTTGCCCACCAGGACCACATGGGTCCGGGCGTCCGCGGGACGCCAGTCCAGCTCGACCAGGCGCGGGCCGCTGGCCGATCCGCCACCGACGGCGAGGATGCCGCCGAAGCCCTCGGCGGCCAGTTGCTCCGGCTCGCGGACCCGCAGCGTGAGCCCGGGCAGGTCGGCCGCGGCCGCGGTGACCTGCTCGGCGAACCACTGCGGGTTCTTCACCGAGGAGGGCATGTTGGTGAGGTCCCGGGCCAGTCGGGTCATCCGGGCGGTCGTCCGCGCCACCTCGACGGCCTGCTCGTACGCCTCGGGGTCGGTGACCGCCAGGTCGACGTCGGCGAGCGCGGGCGCGTCGGCGTCCGCACCCAGCCGGAACCGGTACGACGCCAGCAGCAGCCCCTCGGCCAGGCCGCGCACCGCCTCGGGTGCCACCCCGCTCGGCAGCGCGAGTGTGACATGAGTCTCATCTTTGGTGGCCCGGGCCAGTGCCGCGCCGCTCGCCCGCCACGCCGCCTCGTCGGCCGCGCCGATCCCGAGCAGCAGCAGCCGCCCGGGACCGCCCCCGGGGCGCAGCTGAACGTGCACCTCGCCGGCCCGGCCCGAGAACCGCGCCGCCGGGATCAATGCGGCCACCTCGTCGGCGATCCCGTCGGGTGGGGCCACCGCGGTCGGCACCGCCTCGGCCGGTGTGTCGTCGGCGGCGCCGGGCCGCACGGGCACGATCAGGGTGTCGAGCCGTTCCGGCTCGGCGGTCAGACGAATGGCGAGCACGCGGAGCCGTACCTCCTGGAGACGGACGCGCGGTGGGTCGGACCGCGCGAAGGTGTGACGGCTCTGAGCCACCGGTGGGACCGGTGGCTCAGAGCCAGGAACCAGACGAACTGTCCGCGGCGGCGAGCGTCGCCGACGCGCCGGCCACACTCAGCCGGCGGCCGCCTTCAGCGCGTCACCGAGAGCAGTCGCCTCGTCGGGAGTCATCTCGACGACGAGCCGGCCACCGCCCTCCAGCGGGACCCGCATGACGATGCCCCGGCCCTCCTTGGTGACTTCCAGCGGACCGTCGCCCGTCCGCGGCTTCATCGCCGCCATGTTGTCTCCCCTCAGACCTACACCAGGGTCGGTGGGTTGCCCCACAGCCACTTCGCCATGACCACCCGCAACTTGCACGTGGGTGTCGACCGACGATTTTCCCTGATGAACACCGCCGGACCCAAACCGAAGCAGCATTGATGTAACAGCATCTAGCTTATCCTTAGATGGCCTGTCACAATGTGCGGTCATGCAGGCACGGTCGGCACTCTTCGACCTGTACGGCGACCACCTCCGGCCCCGGGGTGGTCGCGCACCCGTTGCCGCGCTGGTCAAGCTGCTGGCGCCGCTCGGGATCGCGCCACCTGCCGTACGGACGGCGGTCTCCCGAATGGTGCGCCAGGGCTGGCTCGAACCGATCAGGCTCACCTCCGGACCGGGATATTCGATCACACCGAAGGCGGCCCGCCGACTCGACGAGGCCGCCTCCCGGATCTACCGCACCGGTCGGGTCACCTGGGACGGGCGCTTCGACCTGCTGGTGCTGGACGCACCGACCGCACGCCGGGACCGTCAGCGTCTCGCCGCCAACCTGCGGTACCTCGGCTACGGCACGTTGGACGAGCAGACCTGGGTGGCCACCCGTCCGGCCGAGGACGTCGACCTGCTGCTCAGCGAGGCGGGCGTACGCTTCGAGCGGTTCAGTGCGGCGCACGCGGCCGGCACGCCGGGCGCGATGGGTCTGGTCCGCCGGGCCTGGGACCTGGCCGAGATCGGCCGGGCGTACGAGGAGTTCGTCGCCGAGCAGCGGACGCTGTTGACCGGCGTCACCGCCCGCAGCGGCGACGAGGAGGCGTACGCGGCCCGGTTCCGGCTGGTGCACGCATGGCGTACCTTCCTGTTCCGGGATCCGCAGCTGCCACCGGCGCTGCTGCCCGAGCGCTGGCCCGGCACCGCCGCGGCCAGCTTCTTCGACCGCCACGCGGCCCGGCTCCGACCGGCCGCCGACCGGTACGTCGAGCAGTGCCTCGACGGTGGACACCGGTTAGCCCGACAGAAGGGTCGCCACACGTGACCGAGCCGCTGCTCGTCGACCGCACCGACGCCGTCGTCACCCTCACCCTGAACCGCCCGACGGCGATGAACTCGCTCGACGTGGCGCTCAAGGAGGCACTGCGGGACACCCTCGCCGAGTTGGAGTCCGACCGTGGTTGCCGGGCGGTGGTGCTGGCCGGGGCGGGCGGGTCGTTCTGCGCCGGCCAGGATCTGCGCGAGCACGTCGACACCCTCCGGGCGGGCGACGACAACCCGCTGGACACCGTGCGGGCGCACTACAACCCGATCGCCGCCCGGCTGGCGAGCCTGCCGAAGCCGGTGGTGGCCGCCGTCCGGGGCATGGCCGCCGGGGCCGGGGCCTCCCTCGCCTTCCTGGCCGACATCCGCATCGGTGGTCCGTCCACCAGCTTCCTGATGGCGTTCGCCAAGGTCGGGCTGGCCGCCGACACCGGCGCCTCGTGGACGCTGCCCCGGCTCGTCGGCCACGCCAAGGCCGTCGAGCTGCTGATGCTGGCCGAGCCGGTACGCGCCGAGGAAGCCTGCCGGCTGGGACTGCTCAACCGACTGACGGGCGACGACGAGCAGGTGCTACCGACCGCGCAGGAACTGGCCGCCCGCCTCGCCGCCGGGCCGACCGTGGCGTACGGGGCGATAAAGCGTCAGCTCTCCGTCGCCGACGCCGGCACCCTGGCCGACGCGCTGGCCGCCGAGGCGCAGGCGCAGGCGATCTGCGGCGCGACTGCGGACCACCGGGCCGCCACCATGGCCTTCGTCGACAAGCAGAAGCCGGTCTTCGAGGGCCGCTGAGCCCGCGCCGGTCCAGTGACGGGCACCGGGTCGGTCAGTCGTCCTCTTCCGGGTCCTGGTTGGCCTCCGCGCCGAGCACGAACGCCTGCATGGCCAACTCGTCGCCCGACGGCGAGACGAAGGCCGGCAACTCCCGGGGGCCGAGTTCCTGCACGTACGCCCAGAACAGCCGGACCGCCTCCGCCGGCGAGTCGGCCTCGATCGGCAGGTCCAGGCTGACCAGCCAGGTGCGGCGCTGCGGGGCCGGACCGAGCCGGTCGACCAGTTCGCGGAACGTCGCCGCGTCGAGTGGGGTGACCGGCCCGCCGAGGAGCAGCGCGTCGGCCGGCACCGGCTCGTCGAAGGCCCGCCGGGTGTACGCGACGACGAGCGTGTCGGGCACCGGGTCGGACTGCGGATCGTCCGGGTCCTCCGGACGACCGGCGGCCGGGCCGGCGACCCGACCCACCGCGACCAGCCGTGGCGGCTCGTCAGCAAGCACCGCGACCTGGTCACCGGGACGGGGCAGGGTGCTGCCGTCCAGCCCGGTCAGCTCAAGCGTGTCGTGGTGGACGAGCCGCTCGGCGTCGTACCGTCCGGCGGGCAGGAGCACGGCCCAGGTGCCCGTGCCGTCCGCCTGGCTCGCCCCGTTCACCCGCTGTGCGGTGTCGGTCGTCATGCCCTCATCCCATCACGCCGGTCGGGGACGTCACGACGTGGCAGCCCGCCAGATGGTCGTCGACCATGCCGGTGGCCTGCATCAGCGCGTACGCCGTGGTCGGGCCGACGAACCGGAAGCCACGTTTCTTGAGTGCCTTGGCCATCGCCGTGGAGGCGTCGGTGAGCGCGGGTACGGCGGCGGCGGAGCCCGGTCGGGCCCGGTCCGGTGGCGGGGCGAACGACCAGAGCAGCGCGGAGAGCCCCTCCGGCAGATCCTGGGCGGCACGGGCGTTGGCGATCGCAGCTTCGATCTTGGCCCGGTTGCGGACGATGCCGGCGTCGGCGAGCAGCCGGTTCACGTCGGCCTCGCCGTAGTCGGCCACCGTGTCGATCCGGAATCCGCCGAAGGCCGCCCGGAAGGCCGGCCGTTTTCGCAGGATGGTCAGCCAGGACAACCCGGACTGGAACGCCTCCAGCGTCATCCGCTCGTAGAGGGCGTCGTCACCGTGCAGCGGTCGTCCCCACTCGGTGTCGTGATAGACCGCGTAGTCGGGAGTGCTGGCACCCCACCCGCACCGGGCCAGCCCGTCGGCACCGATAACCAGTTCAGTCACGACATCAAGGCTAGGCCCAGTGTCCGACAGCCCGGCCGTGCACCGGTCAGGGCAGGCGGCCCTGCTCGACCTGGCGAGCGAAGCGTCGCAGGGCCTGGGTGAGGCTGAGCTTGGAACCGGGCCAGAGCACCGGCCAGGCCACCTTGCCGGCCGGGCCGCCCGGCAGGTGGAACCACTCGTGCCAGACCACCTGACTGCGCCCGCTCTCCAGCGGGGTGCACCGCAGCACCCCGGGGCCGCGCAGCAGCGTGCCGCAGTGCACCACGCCGATCTCGTACGGCGCGTCCACCCGGACGACCCGCATCTTGTCCCGCAGCACCGCGGGGCCGACCGAGGTGACCGCCTCGACCAGGCTCCCCTCACCACCGTCACCCTCCACCACCCGGACGGTGGTGAACGGGATCCACTCGGACTGCCGCTCCCAGGCCAGCAGGGCAGCGAAGACCTTCTCGGCCGGCGCGTTGACGATCACCGTGGCGGTCACCTCACCCGCGCCGGGTTGGGCCGCCTCGCGAAGATCGTCTACGCCGTCCGAGCCGCTCACGCCGACTCCGACCGGACCACCGAACCGCGCGACGTGGTTCCCGACGCCCCGCTGTCCGCCGGCCTGTCGTCGAGGTCCGGGTCGGCAGCCGCCGGGACCGCACCCTCGGCCGCGCCCGGCACCGGCTGCCCGCCAGCCGGCCGGGCATCGCCGTCGGCCGGCTGCGTCGCCTCGCTCGTCGCTTGCGCCGCGGTCGCCGGCTCCGTCGGTGACTCGGTGGTGGCCGCCGGCATCGGGCGGTCACCGGTCTCGGCTCCCGCGGGAGCCACCGAAAGCTCGATCGTCGATCCGTCGGCCACCGGCGGATCCCAGGGCGCGGGCCCCGCCTCCGCCGGGTTGGCCGACTGCTCGCGGGCCTGTCGGAGCGCGTCGGCGTCGGCGATCCGTCCGTCCCGCAACGCCGTCACCTCCGCCTCCAGCACACCGATCAGCTCGGCCTTGTAGCCGATGTCGTAGGCCGCCCGGCGCATCGCCTGGTCGACCTGGGTCATCCGGTACCCACGCAGCGCGGTGTCGAAGCGCACCTCGCCGACGTCGGACTCGCGCAGCGGACGGTCACCGGGCAACGGCACCGCACGCCCGTCCGCCTCGACCGGAACCAGGCCGGGATCCCGACCGGTGACCAGCACGGTGACGCCGAACACGACCGCCGCGACGGTGACCGCCACGACCAGCAGGAGCAGAAGCTGACCCATGCACTGATCGTGGCACGCCGAGGGGAACAGGGCGACCCCACCCGGCGCGGCATACCGGACAGGAAGCCGGACCGACGACGGGATAGCGTCAGCGTGCCAGCGGCGTGATCGGCCGGCGGCGTACGGCGATGTGGGAGGTGGCGTGGCCGGGGTGCTGCGGCTCGGGACCCGGCGGTTCGGTCCCGACGAACTGGTGGTGATGGCGATCGTCAACCGCACCCCGGACTCGTTCTTCGACCGGGGTGCCACCTTCGCCGCCGACAGCGCGCTGCGGGCGGTGGAACGGGCGGTGGACGAGGGCGCGGACGTCGTCGACATCGGCGGGGTGAAGGCCGGGCCGGGCACCGAGGTCGACGTCGCCGAGGAGATCCGCCGGACGGTCGGCACCATCGCCGCCGTACGGGCCGCCTTTCCGGAGGTCGTCATCTCGATCGACACCTGGCGCGCCGAGGTCGCGGTGGAGGCCGTGGCGGCCGGCGCGGACCTGCTCAACGACACCTGGTCGGGGGCGGATCCGACGCTGGCCCGGGTGGCGGCGCGCACCGGGGTCGGGCTGGTCTGCTCACACGCGGGGGGACTCAGTCCGCGCACCAGGCCGCACCGCGCGGCCTTCGACGACGTGGTGGCGGACGTGGTCGCGACGGTCACCGGCCTCGCCGAGCGCGCGGTCTCCCTGGGCGTACGCCCCGACGGGATCCTCATCGACCCGGCGCACGACTTCGGCAAGAACACCCGGCACTCGCTGGAGATCACCCGGCGGCTGGGCGAGCTGGCCGCGACCGGTTGGCCGGTGCTGGTCGCCCTGTCGAACAAGGACTTCATCGGTGAGACGCTGGACCTGCCGGTCGCGGAGCGGCTGGAGGGCACGCTCGCCGCGACGGCCGTCTCGGCGTGGTTGGGCGCCCGGGTCTTCCGCGCTCACCAGGTCCGCCCCACCCGTCGGCTGCTGGACATGGTCGCGGCCGTCCGGGGAGATCGCCCACCCACGCTCAGCCGTCGCGGCCTCGCCTGAGCGGTGATCGGTCGAGCGCCGGTCAGGTCCAGCGGAGAATGTCGCGCCGCCACGCGTACAGCAGGCCGAGCGCCAGCACACCCACGAAGATCGCCATTTCCACCACGGTGACCAGCCCGAATCCGGGCCGATCGAAGATCACCGCCCACGGGAAGAGGAACACCGCCTCGACCGCGAACAGCACGTAGAGGTACGCGTAGACGTAGTAGCGGATCTGCATCTGCGCCCAGTCGCCGCCGACCGGGTCGAGGCCGCACTCGTAGCTGGCGCGCTTGCCGGGCGGGTCTGCCGGGCGGGCGGGCCGGAGCACCCGGTTGGCGGTGAACGCGACGGCGAGGAAGAGCACGCCGGCGAGCAGCAGCAGCCCGAGCGTCGCGTACGAGCCCAGGTAACCGGTCACGGTCGGTCAGCCTACCGTCCCGCGCTCGACCCCGGTCGCGTCGCGAACTTCTTTCTTCTGGGACTAGTGTCCCAGGGCAACTTCTGACCACCATGAGACCACCACCAGCACCGGAGGACCAATGCGACGGTTGCCCGGACGGCACGCCTGGCGTCGTACCTTCGCGTCGGCCTGTGCCCTCGGTCTGCTGGTGGCCGGCGGGGCCGCCGTGGCGCCGGGGGCGGTGGCGGCCGGCGCGGCGGCGAGTCGGGCCACCGAGCCGCTGCCGTACAGTCCGCCGGCGGAGCCGACCGAAGAGCCGGCACCCACCTCACCGCCGCCCACGGTGGAGCCGCCGATCGAGACGAGTGGGCCCGCCACGCCCCCGACAACGCCGACACCGGGCACCACCACCGGCGGACCGGTCCCGAGCAGCGGTCCGCCGGTTGTCACGGTGGCACCGTCCCGGCCCACGTACTCGCCGCCGTCGCGGCCTGCCGATCCCACCCTCGCACCCCCCGCCGCGGCCGGCGTGAAGGTCACCACCGGCGACGTCAACCTGCCGGCCGGCTACTGGAACTCGGCCAGCACGGTGGTCACCCTGAACGTGACAGTGGCCAACACCGGCACCGCGAGCGCCGGTGTCCGACTCGGCTACACCCTGCCGGCCGGCCTCACCGACGCCGGCACGAGCGGCTGCGCCGACGCCGGGAACCGGGAGCACCGCTGCGGGCAGTGGACCACGGCACCCGGCGCGGAGTTCAGCACCAGGCTGCGGATCCGGGTCGACGGCGACGCCTGGCGCAACGTGCCGCTGGCCGGCACGGTACGGGTGACGGCCACCGGCGCGGCCGGTACCGCGAGTGACGACGAGGGTTTCGCCGTGCTCTTCCCGCCCGGCCCGCCGGTACCCGGGATCACCATGTCGGCCGGGGAGGTCACCTTCGACGCCGAGGGTGCCGGCACGGAGCTACTCGTCCGGCTCGGCAACACCGGCCGGGCCGACGCCGATGGCCGGGTCGACGTGCTGCTGCCCGCCGGGGTCACGGTGGCGACGCCACCCGCCGGCTGCGTCGCCGCGGCGGCCACGCGTACCCGCTGCGAGCTGGGCGCGGTGCGGCCGGGGCGGACCGAGGAGGTGAGGTTGCCGGTGACGGCGACGGCGCAGGCGCTGCGGAGCGCGCCGCTGTCCGGCGCGGTGATCGGTCGGCTCGATCCGCGCCACGGTGCCGACCGACGGATGCAGCTCAGTTTCCGGATCACCGCGACGTCACCCGATCTGCCCTCGGTGGTTTCGCCGCCCGCACCGGTGACGTCGCCGGACTTGCACCCGGCCGGAGCGGCACCCGGCGAGGGGCCGTCGGCGGGACAGCGCTCCGTGGTGCTGCTGATCACCGTGTCGGTGCTGCTGGTGCTGCTGGCCGCCGGGCTGGTGGCGGTGTGGTTGCGACGGCGCGCCGGCACGCCGGCGACCGGCGGCGAGACGACCGGGGCGGCGAACCCGGCGGCCGGCGGCGCGCCGGAACCGGACAGCGGGATCTGGTTCCGCGCCCGGCGGCCGGCGCGGACGTACGACCGGCAGGGGTGGGACGTGCGATGACCAGGGGTGGGGGACGCAGTAATCAGGGGGGTGGGATGTGCGGTGATTTGGCGGTGATATGGATTACGGCGGCCCCGGCGAAACACCGCAACTGACCACATAAACCCTCACGTTCCGGTCCCAGTCGGCGGACCTCCGGGCCGGACGCGCCCCCGATCCGACGTAGGCTCTCGGTGAGGAAGGACAGGCGGGCCGGACGTTCACGGACGGCCGGTGCAGCGGCGCGTCAAGGAGGTCTCGTGGCCGAGCAAGGCGAGGTCACCATCCAGTTCAGCCGGCCGCGCCACGGCGCGCGACGAAGCGAGGTGCGGCCGTGACCAAGCAGATCCGCCAACTCGAACGGGTGGTCATCCGGTTCGCCGGCGACTCCGGCGACGGCATGCAGCTGACCGGGGACCGGTTCACCTCGGAGACCGCGCAACTGGGCAACGACATCTCCACGCTGCCCAACTTCCCGGCCGAGATCCGGGCTCCCGCCGGCACCCTGCCGGGCGTGTCGAGTTTCCAGGTGCACTTCGCCGACTACGACATCCTCACCCCCGGCGACGCGCCGAACGTGCTCGTCGCGATGAACCCGGCAGCCCTCAAGGCGAATCTCACCGACCTGCCCAGGGGCGCCGACATCATCGTCAACACCGACGAGTTCACCAAGCGCAACCTGGCGAAGGTCGGCTACGCGAGCAGTCCGCTCGACGACGACACCCTCGCCGGGTACGCGGTGCATCCGGTCGCGCTCACGTCGATGACGATCGGGGCGCTGGCCGAGCTCGACGTGTCCAAGAAGGATGCCGAACGGGCCAAGAACATGTTCGCCCTCGGCCTGCTCAGCTGGATGTACTCCCGACCCTACGAGTCGACCCTGCGGTTCCTGGAGCGCAAGTTCGCCAAGCGGCCCGAGCTGGTCGCGGCGAACGTCGCCGCGTTCAAGGCCGGCTGGAACTTCGGCGAGACCACCGAGGACTTCGCCGTCCGCTACGAGGTGAAGCCGGCCAAGATGCCGCCGGGCACCTACCGCAACATCACCGGCAACGCCGCGCTGTCGCTCGGCCTCGTCGCCGCGGGCGTCCGCTCCGGCCTGCCGGTCTTCCTGGGCGCGTACCCGATCACACCGGCCTCGGACATCCTGCACGAGCTGAGCAAGCACAAGCGGTTCGGCGTCACCACGATGCAGGCCGAGGACGAGATCGCCGCGATCGGCGCGGCGCTTGGCGCCTCCTACGGCGGTGCGCTCGGGGTGACCACCACCAGCGGCCCGGGGGTGGCGCTCAAGGGAGAGACGATCTCCCTCGCGGTGGCGTTGGAGCTGCCGCTGGTGATCGTGGACGTGCAGCGGGCCGGGCCGTCGACCGGCATGCCGACCAAGACCGAACAGGCCGACCTGAACATGGCGCTGTTCGGCCGGCACGGCGAGGCGCCGGTGGCGGTGATCGCGCCCAAGTCGCCGTCGGACTGCTTCCACGCGGCCCTGGAGGCGGCGCGGATCGCGCTCACCTACCGCACCCCGGTCATCCTGCTGTCGGACAACTACGTCGCCAACGGATCCGAGCCGTGGCTGCTGCCCGAGGTCGAGTCGCTGCCGGACCTGCGGGTCGAGTTCGCCACCGCACCCAACGGCGAGGACGGCACCACCTTCCTGCCGTACCTGCGCGACCCGCAGACCCTGGCCCGGCCGTGGGCCGTGCCGGGCACCCCGGGTCTCGAGCACCGCATCGGTGGGCTGGAGAAGGCCGACAAGACCGGTGACATCTCGTACGACCCGGCGAACCACGACTACATGGTGCGGACCCGGGCGGCCCGGATCGAGACGATTCCCGTGCCGGACATCGAGGTGGAGGATCCGGACGGCGACGCCCGGGTGCTGGTGCTCGGCTGGGGCTCGACGTACGGCCCGATCGGTGCGGCCTGCCGCGCCCTGCGCCAGCGCGGCCTACCGGTCGCGCAGGCGCACCTGCGGCACCTGGCCCCGATGCCGGCCAACCTCGGTGCGGTGCTGCGCTCCTACGAGCGGGTGGTCATCCCCGAGATGAATCTCGGTCAGCTCGCGCACGTGATCCGGGGTCGCTACCTGGTCGACGCCATCGGCTACAACCAGGTCCGCGGCCTCCCGTTCACCGCCGCCGAGCTGGAGACGATGCTGGAAGAGGTCCTGAAGAATGTCTGAGCCCGTCGCCCTCAAGCTCACCGCCAAGGACTTCAAGTCCGACCAGGAGGTGCGCTGGTGCCCCGGCTGCGGCGACTACGCGATCCTCGCCGCCGTCCAGCAGTTCATGCCGGAGCTGAACATCCCCCGGGAGAACATCGTCTTCGTCTCCGGGATCGGCTGCTCGTCGCGCTTCCCGTACTACATGAACACCTACGGGATGCACTCGATCCACGGGCGGGCTCCGGCGATCGCCACCGGCCTGTCGGTCTCCCGACCGGACCTGTCGGTGTGGGTGGTGACCGGTGACGGTGACGCCCTCTCCATCGGCGGCAACCACCTGATCCACGCGCTACGCCGCAACGTCAACCTCAAGATCCTGCTGTTCAACAACCGGATCTACGGACTGACGAAGGGGCAGTACTCACCCACCTCCGAGGTCGGCAAGATCACCAAGTCGACGCCGGTCGGTTCGGCGGACGCGCCGTTCAACCCGCTGTCGTTGGCGCTCGGCGCGGAGGCCACCTTCGTCGGCCGGACCATCGACTCCGACCGCAAGCACCTGCAGTCGGTGCTGCGCGCCGCCGCCGAACACTCCGGATCGGCCTTCGTGGAGATCTACCAGAACTGCAACATCTTCAACGACGGGGCGTTCGAGCAGCTCAAGGAGCCGGGTACTCGCGACGACTACCTGATCCGGCTGGAACACGGCCAGCCGATCACGTTCGGCAAGGACGGGCAGTTCTGCGTCGTACACCCGCCCGGTGGGTTCGGCCTGGAGGTACGCGAGACCGCCGCCACCCCGGCGGAGGAGATCGTCGTGCACGACGCCACGGTCGCCGACCCGGCGTACGCGTTCGCGCTGTCCCGGCTGCCCGGCTTCGACCTGCGGAACACGCCGATCGGCGTCTTCCGCTCGGTACGCCGGCCGTCGTACGACAGCGTGGTGCAGGGGCAGTTGGCCGACGCCCGGGCCACCGTCACCGAGACCCCGGAGCAGCAACTGGCCGGGCTGTTGGGCAGCGGCGACACCTGGACCATCGTCGGCTGACCCGGGCGGTGAGCGCCACGACGACCGGGCCGTTCCCGTGGGGGCGGCCCGGTCGGGCTCTCCGGCTCTGCTGATTTCCGGTCGTCGGTCAGGGCAGGGTGTTCGCGCTGGGGCGGTCGTCGCGTACGTGCACCAGCATGTCCCCGGTCTCGATGACCGCACCGGCCCGATCCGCCAGGGTCACCACCTTGCCCCGCCGGACCAGCGCGATGACCAGTGTGTCCAGCTCCCGGGGTGACTTGCCCACCTCGTGGCGCTCGGCGGAACGCATCGCCAGCGCCATGCCCTGACCCGGGGTGAGCAGATCCTCCACCACGTCGATCAGCGGCGGCGCCGATGTCGACAGGCCCAGCAGCCGGCCGGCGGTCGCCGAGGACACGATCACGTGGTGCGCGCCGCTCTGCTTGAGCAGCGGCGCGTTCTCCGCCTCCCGGGCCGCCGCGATGATCCGGACCTGACCCGCGGTGAGCTGGCGTACGGTCAACGCCACCAGCACCGACGCGTCGTCACTGTCGGTCGCGATGATCACCGCCTTGGCGGTCCGCACGTGGGCCTGGTTGAGCACGGAGGATCGGGTCGCCGAACCCTCGATCGCGACCAGCCCGTTCGAGGTGGCCTGACGCAACGCCGGACCGGCGCGCTCCACCACCACGATCCGGGACTTGTCCAGCCCGTTCTCCATCAACGCCGAGATCGCGCTACGCCCCTTGGTGCCGTAGCCGCAGATGATGACGTGGTCCTTCACTCTTCTCTCCCACCGGTGCAGGCGACGGCCGGTCCGGTACTGCTCGGTCAGGACCTCGAGGGTGGTACCGACCAGGATGATCAGGAACAGCACCCGGGCCGGGGTGACGAACACGATGTTGACCAGTCGGGCCTGCTGGGTCATCGGCACGATGTCGCCGTAACCGGTCGTCGACAGGGAGACCACCGCGTAGTAGAAGCAGTCCAGCAGCGTCAGGCCGTCCCCGTTGTTGTCGCGGTACTGCTCCCGTTCGAGGTAGACCACCGCCACCACGGCGAGCACCAGCCCGATCGCGGCGGCCAGCCGCAGGCTCAACGCGCTGAGCGGGCCTCGCCGCTGCGCGGGAAAGTGAATCACCGGGGGACCTGCCCCGCCTCGGTCGCCTGCACGTCCACAACATAGCGGCTGATCCGGCAGCCGCACGGCGGGGTGGCGTTTCAACGGCAGGGTACGGCGAACGGGGCGGCGGACGGGCATGATGGGACGGTCAGCGCAGGAGCGGCGAGAGTGAGGCCCGCATGTCGTTGCTGAGACGGGTGATCGGCGCCGTACTGCGCCGCGAGCGCCAGCACCAAGGCCGCACGCTGCGGGAAGTCGCCCAGGCCGCCGGGGTGTCCGTGCCCTACCTGTCCGAGGTAGAGCGTGGGCGCAAGGAGGCGTCCTCCGAGGTTCTCGCGGCGATCTGCCGGGCGCTCGGCCTGCACCTCTCGGATCTGCTGGAGGAGGTTCGCGACGAGCTTCGGCGGGTCGAACGCCGGCTGCCGGCCACCGGCCCGGCCGCTCACGCCCGGACCGGTGGTGTCCCGGCCATCCGGCGCGGCGACCCGGCGACCGCCACCGCGGGCCACGGTACGGACGGATCGGCCCAGACGGTCGCCCGGCTCAACGCCGTCGGCTTCGGCTTCGGCTCGGACCTGACCGCGGAGCTGGACGGCAACGGCCCCCACGCGGGCTGGTCCCCCTCGGGCGGGCCACTCGGCACCGCCGGGCTGGCTGGCGGTGGGCTGGTCGGCGGGGCTCTGATTGACGGTGGGCCGGTCGGCGGCATCAGGGTCATTGCTTTCGCCGACCGGGTCGGGCCGGTCCACCTCGTCGCCCGGGGGCCGCTGCTCCGTCGCCGCACCTCGCCCGGCCGACCGTCCGGCGGCCCGCCGCACCGATCCTGGACACGCAGGTCAGCCGCCCGGCGGACGGTCACCGTTCGGGCCGCCGCCGGTAGTCACCCAGGGTGAGACCACCAGGAGTTGCCCCTGGAGAGTGACCTGAGCTGGCGACGGTCGCCGTCGTTCTGCCGTGGGCGGATCTGCCCCCGGCAGAACCGCTGGGCGGACACCGGCGGCGTCCCGCAGGCTCAAGGAGCCGGTCCCCGGGCGCTCGACGTCGCCGCCGGCGGGTGGAGGTAGACCATGATCACGATGCTCGACGACGGCCAGCGGACCTTCGGCGACCAGGTGTTCGAACGGTTGCTGCGGGAGCGGATCGTCTTCCTCGGTAGCGAGGTGGACGACGAGATCGCCAACCGGATCTGCGCTCAGATCCTGCTGCTCGCCGCCGAGGACCCGGAGCGGGACATCACCCTCTACATCAACTCGCCCGGCGGCTCGGTGAGCGCCGGAATGGCGGTCTACGACACGATGCGTTTCGTACGCAACGATGTGGCGACCCTCGCCCTGGGGCTCGCCGGCTCGATGGGCCAGTTCCTCCTCTGCGCCGGCACGGCCGGCAAGCGGTACGCGCTGCCGCACACCCGGATCCTGATGCACCAGCCGTCCGGCGGCATGGGCGGCACCGCCTCCGACATCACCATCCAGGCGGAGAACATGCTGCACGTCAAGCGGACCATGCAGAAGCTGATCGCTCAGCACAGCGGCCGGACCCTGGCCGAGATCCAGCGGGACTGGGACCGGGACCGCTGGTTCACCGCTGAGGAGGCCCGGGACTACGGCCTGATCGACCAGGTGGTGACGGCCGCCACCCAACTGCCGGCCGGCTGATGCCGCTCGCCGGTCAACGCCGTGCTGGAGGAGACCGGTAGAAACCGGCCACGCATCACACCGGTCGGGGTGTACGGGTAGTGGGGCGGGTAGAGCGTTGGCTGTGTTGTGGGTGTCGGCGGGTCTTCTGGTGGTGGGGGCGGTCCTACTGGACGCGGCGGTGACCACGCTGTCGCTGGCAAGCGGGGCCGGTTGGCTCACCCGACACGTGTCGCAGGGTGTGTGGCGTCTGATCCGTCGGCTCGCCGGCCGCGGCCCTCGCCGTTGTCATGCGCACTTGAGCAACTGGTACGCATCCTGGACGGCTCGTTCATCGTGGCGACCGACGAACCGGTGGACGCACCAAGCCTGGAAGAACTGGCCCGGGCCGGGATCCCGACCAATCACGAGCAGCTCTATGCGGAGGCTGTCGAGAACACCCGGACGCACCGCCGCCAGTTGCGAGGCTGGTGTGTCTCGGACGGCTGGGACGACATCGATCTACGGCTCACGCTTCACTGACGACAGGTTCTCCACCGGACGCGGACTCGTGTCGTACGGCGTGCTTCTGCCGGTCAGGGCGCTCGCGTTGGTGCCCCCGGCAGGATTCGAACCTGCGACACACGGTTTAGGAAACCGATGCTCTATCCCCTGAGCTACGAGGGCGCGAGGGCACAGTCTAGCGACCTGGGGTTCACCTGGGGTGGCAGGGCAGTGGCCACGTTCTACCGATCACCGTTGTCCCAGCCTGCCGCCGTCGCCGGCCGGCACCTCGGACCTGATGTACGGGACCCGCAGAGCATCAGCGCTCCATCGAGCCCGGGACAGGCGTACGGCATGGTGGCCCATGACCGCTGGTCGCCGGACCACCGGTCTGGCTCCTGGCCAACCGGCGCTGCAGCGGCTTGAATGGCGGCGTGCAGGTCAGTAAGGACGGGCGGAGTTGGCGCATCGGCACCGCCGCCGACGTGGGCTGGATCACCGGTCACACCACTGCCGGCGTCTCGATCACCACCGCCATCCCGCCGGTCTTCGACGCCTACGCCACCACATACCAGACCGACGACGTCACCGCCGCCACCTACGAGCAGGCCCTGGTCGAAGACCTCACCAGGCACACCCCCGACCAGCCGTGGTGGCTGGCCTACCTCGACACCGGCGCCCACGATGTTGTCTTCCCCCACGCCCCGAGGGTGTTCCTCTACTGGGACTGGCCGTACCTGCTGGTCGAGGCCGGCCCCGAGCAGGCCCTCACCTGGCGGACCGGTGGTCACATGCGCCACGGCCGCGGAGCGCTACCCGATCTGTTCTTCCCGGCCGACCGGTCATGGCTGGTATCCGCTCTCTGGGACGACACCTGGACCTGCGTCGGCGGCCCGACACCCGTGATCCACGCCCTCGAACGCGACCCCGTGGCCAACGCCCGCCAGGTCCAACCCGGCGAAGACGCGCTGCCACCAGGACTGGCCCGCGAATAACCACCAACGCCGAAGTTGCCGTAACCCCTCCGACGATCGCTACCGGCCCCGTGTGCGCACCGTGCCGTCGTCCGGGCGCAGCTCTCCGGCCAGGGCCTTGATGGGGGTGGATTTGCCCGCCCCGTTCGGTCCGGTGACCAGAAGCCGGTCCGTGCTCGCGGAGGTCGGCCAGCGAGAGGTCGATCGCGTCCTGGACCGAGGCATGTGGCGGCAGCGCCAATGATTGGGCCAGGTAGCCGACACCGCCCGGGGCGATCACCGTCAGTCCCCCGTTGTCGGGTCGGTCCACCCCAGCGACCAGACGTAACAGGGTCGACTTCCCGGCGCCGATGTCGCCGATGATGCCGACCTTCTCGCCTGGTTTGACGCTGAAGGACACGCCGGCCAGCGCGATGCGCTCGTCGTAGCGGCGGATGATGTGATGCAGCGAAAGTTGCGACGTGAGTAAGACGGCGCCTGAACTGGCTGATTGACAAGGACATGCCGGTGACGGCCGTGCGGCCGGGTGCCGAGCGCAGGTGATCTCGACCCGGCGCGGCGCCGCCTCGTCGGGCTACGTTCCCCGAGACGGCGCCGCAAGGCCCACACCGGCCGGGGTCACGCCCGCTTCGTGAAGGTGGAACGCGCCCACAGGTAGCCGACGAGGGCGATGGCCACGCACCAGGCGACGGCGACGGCCGCGTCGGTGGTGTCGGGCGCGCTGTCGAGCAGCCCGCGCACGGTCTCGATGATCGGCGTGAAGGGTTGGTACTCGGCGAACTGCCGCAGGCCCGGTCCCATCTTCTCCGCCGGGACGATGGCGCTGCTGAAGAACGGCAGCATGACCAGCGGCACGGCGGCCATGCCCGCCGTCTCCGGCGACTTCGCCGACAGTCCCAGCGCGACGGTGAACCAGCCCGCCGCGAACGCGAGCAGCACGACGACACCACCCACGGCGAGCCAGTCGGTCAGGCCCGCCTCCGGGCTGAACCCCAGCAGGAAGGCCACTCCGACGAGCGCCGCGATGGCGATCACGTTGGTCAGCACGCTGGTGACGACGTGGCCGGTCAGCACCGCGCCGCGGGAGACGTCCATGGCCTTGAACCGGTTGATGATGCCCTTGGTCATGTCGGAGTTCACCGCCGTGGCGGTGGCTCCCAGCCCGTAGCAGACCGCCAGCAGGATCAGTCCCGGAGTGGCGTAGTCGATGTAGTCCATGCCGACGCTGAAGGCGTCGCCGAACATGTAGACGAACATCAGCATGATGATGATCGGCATCAGGACGGCGTTGAACACCGAGGTCGGGTTCCGGGTGAGGTGCTTGAGATTGCGGCGCAGCATTACCAGCGAGTGAGACTGGGCGCTCATTTCGTGTCGACCTCCGTGGCGTGGCCGGTCAGGGTGAGGAAGACGTCGTCGAGGTCCGGGGTGCGCACGGAGCACTCCTCGGCGCTGAGGGAGTGCTCATCGAGCCGGTCCAGCAGGGCCCGCAGTGACTTCGTGCCGCCGTCGGCGGGCACTCGCAGGGCCGTTGCGTCGTCGTCGCGGCTGGCCTCGGGGAAGATCCCCGCGGCGGCGTCGAGTTCGGCGGCGGTGCTGAACCGAAGCCGTACATGGGTTCCGGGGATGAGGCGCTTGAGCTCTTCAGGCGTGCCCTGAGCGACCAGGCGGCCCTGGTCGAGCACCGCCAGGCGGTCGGCGAGTTGGTCGGCCTCCTCCAGGTACTGGGTGGTGAGGAAAATGGTCGCGCCGTCGGCGACCAGGTCACGCACGATCGACCACATGGTGCGGCGGCTGCGCGGGTCCAGGCCCGTCGTCGGCTCGTCGAGGAAGATGATCTGTGGGTTGCCGACCAGCGTCATCGCCAGGTCGAGCTTGCGACGCATGCCCCCGGAGTAGGTGGAGGTCGGCTTGTCCGCCGAGGCGGTCAGCTCGAACCGGTCCAGCAGGTCCGCGACGATCCGCGCGCCGTCGCCGGCGGCCCTGCGGTTGAGGTCCACCATCAGCCGGAGGTTCTCGCGGCCGGTCAGTAGTTCGTCGACAGCCGCGAACTGGCCGGTGACGCCGATGGCCGCGCGGACCGCCCTGGCGTCGGTGGCAAGGTCGTGGCCGGCGATCCGGACCGTGCCGCCGTCGGCCTGCGTCAGGGTGGTCAGCACGTTCACCGTCGTCGTCTTGCCCGCGCCGTTGGGGCCGAGCAGACAGAACACCGTGCCGGCGTGGACGTCGAAGTCGACGCCGTCCAGGACGGTCTTGTCCTTGTACGCCTTGCGCAGGCCCGAGACCGAGATCGCTGGGTTCGTCACGTGGTCACCTCCGGGGTGGCCGTAGCGGCGTCGAGCGCCGCGATGATCTTGTTGGCCATGTCGGCGACGGTGGGGCTGGGTCCGCCCGGTCGGGTACCGACAGCCGCGTCGAGGGCGACGACGACGGTTCGGCGGAAGTTGTCGGCCTCGGACGGAGCCTGCTCGGCGAGCAGGCGCATCGCCTCGGTCAGGGCAGGCAGCACGCGGTCGGCAATCTCGGCCACCGACCTGCCGCTCAGGTCCATGCCCGTGGACTTCTCCGCGAGCACGTGCCCGACCAGGCCGGTTGCCGAGGCCAGGGCGATGGATCCGTCGGTGGCGATCTTGTGGGGTGAGCCGCCGGCGACTCCGGCGGCCGACAGCAGTGTGACCGCACCGTACGCGGCCGTGCGAAGCGTGAGCTTGTCCTGGGTGGAAAGGTTGACGGGCACGGTGGTGAGCTCCTTGACATTGATTGACGTTGACGTGGGCAGGGGGCGACCGCCGGGTGGCGGCCCGGGATCACCGGGCGGGTCTCGGCTCCCGAGCGGGGCGGCCCACGTCCGGGGACGGAAGGGATCTTTCATGACAAACCTCTCTTCATCGGGCACGGGTCGGCCCGGACGTGCCACTGGATCGGAGTCAGGGCCGCCGGTTACGGCAGGGTGAGTTCGTAGCGGAGACGCCGCCCGAATGGGCGGAAGCCCAGGTGTCGACGCAGGGCGACCAGGTCGGAGTCGTCGTCGGCGGTGCGGGTCTCGATCTCCTCGACGTGTGGATGGATCTCGCGTAGTCGGGTGAGCAGAGCGGCGTTGACCCACAGCCCCAGCCGCCGGCCGCGATGACCGACGAGCACGGCAGGGCCGTACTGGCGGGCGCGAACCTGCGGCAGTGCGCCTGTCATCGCCAGGACATAGGCGACCACGCCGCCGTCCGCCTCGGCGGCACTCACCACCGCGTCACCGGGCCGGCTCGGATGCCGGAGCAGTTGCTCGACGCTGGTCGCGCCGCACGGCTCCCCGGTCCAGTGACGCAGTCGGTATCCGGGGTGCTCGACATCAACCAACTCACCCAGCCAGGCATGGTGAATATCGCGGTAGGCGAGCAGGTCACGGATCCTGGATCCGGTGCGCCGAAATCCGTGCCGCTCGCAGAACGACTGCGCGGCGGAATCCGGGGCGGTCTCCACGATCAGCCGCCGTCCCACGGCGTGTGCACCGACGACGGCCAGCAGCCGCGATCCGATCCCTTGACGACGCCACTGCGGCTGCACGTACAGCTTCAGCTCGAGGGTGCCCGGCTGCGGGGCGGCCGGCGGTGGCAGTTCATATTCGAACGGCATGACCGGACGCAGATCGGCGACCCCGGCCACCACACCGGGCGACGTCACAGCGTGCCAGCGTGGGGTGCCCAGATGATCCGGCGCCGCCACGATGTCGATCACGCTCTCGCTCATGCGTCCACCATCGCCCGGCCCACCCGGCCGAACAACGCAGAAGATCGCATCGCCGCATTAGCCAGCGGTGATCGATCGACGACGGAACCTGCCACGGCCGGTGGTCCGAGCCACGCCCGCGCCGCCCGGTCTCGTCGCGGCCGTAGACTGCCCAATCCCAGGCCGCAATGATCGAAGGTAGGGCCGTCTGGTGGAACTGCGCGACATCGAGATCTTCCTGACGCTGACCGAAGAGCTTCACTTCGGTCGCACGGCCGAGCGCCTGCACGTGTCCCAATCGCGGGTCAGTCAGTCGATCAAACAGCAGGAACGCCGGATCGGTGGGGGCCTGTTCGAGCGTACGAGCCGCGCCGTTCGGCTCACCCCGCTCGGCGAGCGGCTGCGCGACCGTCTCCGCGCCGGCTATAGCGAGATCATCTCCGGCATCGAGGAGGCCACCGCCACCGCCCGCGGCCAGGCCGGCACGCTGACCATCGGCACCATGGCCACCCACTATCAGTCGGTCGAGGCCGTCCTTGACCTGTTCCGGCAGCGACACCCGCAGTGCGAGCTACGCCTGCGCGAGATCCTGCCGACCGACCCGCTCGGGCCGCTGCGGGCCGGTACGGTCGACATCGGGATTCTCTGGCTGCCCATCCGTGAGCCCGACCTCACGGTCGGGCCGGTCCTGCACCGCGAGGAGCTGGTGCTGGCGGTGGCC
This sequence comes from Micromonospora palythoicola, assembly GCF_036689795.1. Classification (NCBI taxonomy): domain Bacteria; kingdom Bacillati; phylum Actinomycetota; class Actinomycetes; order Micromonosporales; family Micromonosporaceae; genus Micromonospora; species Micromonospora palythoicola. Next base: position 70,728 of record NZ_JBAGKI010000027.1, read on the forward strand.
GCCGGTCATCCGCTGGCCGGCCGGGACAGCGTCGAGCTGGAGGATCTCGGCGATCATCCGGTGGTCTACCCCGAGGGACCCATTCCCGACTACGTGTGGGAGGCGCACACCCCGTCCACCACCCCGGCCGGGCGGCCCGTCCGGCGCGGACTGGGCATCGTCACCCTCGAGGAGGCCTTCCAAGCGATCGCCGGCGGCAGCGTCGTGTCCCCGATCGGATCGGACGTGGGAGTCACCCGGCAACGAGGCGACATCACCTTCCTGCCCATCACCGACGGACCGGTGCTGCGCTACGCGCCGGTGTGGCGCAAAGGCGGAGAGAATGCCCTGGTACGCGCCTTCGTTCAAGTCGTCACGAAGGCGCGGCAAGCGACGTAGCCGATCATGGCGCCGCCCTTCCCACCGGTGCCCCCGCGACGGGAATGCCGTGACCGCGCGCCTTGCCTCCGAGGTCTTCGCGACGAGCGCCTTCCGGGTTCGGCAGCGTGGCGCGTCAGGCATCGGGGCGTTGAGCAGGCACCCGATCGGGCCCCGAACCCGTCGCCGTTACGGGCCCGGCTCGCTGAGTCCGTCACTCGTCGAAGAGCACGACCTGGCGGATCACGTCGCCCTTCTCTAGTGCGGACACCGCGTCGTTGAGCTCTTCGAATCGGATACGCCGGCTGATCAGGCTCTCGATGTCCAACCGGCCCTGTCGGTGGAGGGCGACCAGCAGCGGCAGGTCCCGCCGCAGATCGGAGCTGCCGTAGACGGACGGCCGCAGGTTGCGGGCCCGGAAGAGCAGCTCGAAGGCATTGATCTGGACGAGGTCGTCCTGCGCGCCCGCACCGACGATTACGGTGTCCCCGCCGCGCCGGGTCAGATCCCAGGCGGACTTGATGGTGTCCGACCGTCCGACAGCCTCGAAGACGGCGTCGAACCCTCGCCCCTTGGTGACGTCATCGTGGATGGCCTGCAGGTCTTCCGGGACGACGACCTCGGTAGCGCCGAGCTGCATCGCGACCCCGTGCTTGCTCCGGTTGGGATCCACGGCGACGATCCGCGCCGCGCCCGCGATGCTCGCTCCCTGGACGACGGAGAGTCCCACCCCACCGAGCCCCAGAACGGCCACCGTGGAGCCGGGGCGGACCCGGGCTGTGTTGATGACGGCGCCGACGCCGGTGGAGACGCCGCAACCGAGCAGCGCCGCGTACTCGAAGGGGATGTCGTCGTCGATCCGGACGGCCGCCTCCCACGGTACGACGATCTCCTCAGCCCAGGTGCCGGTGCCGGCCATGCCGAACGCTGGCGTCTCACCGACCGCGAACCGCGCCTTGCCGAACAGATCCGACATGTGGGTCATACAAAGGTGGGACTCGCCGTTGACACAGTCCGGGCAGCGACCGCAGGCCGGAATCCAGTTGACCACCACGTGGTCGCCCACCTGCACGCCCGTGACGCCCCGGCCGACTTCGCGGACGACGCCGGCGCCCTCGTGCCCGACGATCATCGTGCCCTGGCTCGGCAGGCCGCCCGCGACGACCGACAGGTCCGAGTGGCATACGCCGGTGGCCTTGATCTGGATCTTCACCTCGCCATCGTCCGGTCCGAGGGCCGTGACGTCGTCGCGGAGATCCAGGGACGGACCACCGCCCGGGTGTAGGACCGCTGCTCGCACTTTGCCCTCCAAGCCATCGATGGAGAACCGCCAGCGAAAACCACTGGCGGCAGTTTCTCAATACGCCGCGAGGTCACGCTAAAGGACCTACCGCGCGCTCGGCAATGCCACTCTTATTGACGTTAAAGCAACGTCTGTATCGCGTTCCAGCCACGCTGCACCGGCATCCACAAACGCAGCATTGCCGGCGCCGACGGCCAACCAATACGGTGCGGAGACGCTTCGAAAGCGCGTGTCTCCACCCAAAGATGTGAGGTCAGCATGGCGTCCACCGACGAGTCCCACAATTACCCGCTGGAAACACCGGGCGGACCCTCTATCCACGAGCAGTACCGCCGGCTACGTCGCGAGGACACCATGATCCGGGTACGGATGCCCTTCGGCGACGAAGCGTGGTTGGCGACCCGATATGCCGACGTCAGGTGCGTGCACAGCGATCCGAGCTTCAGCCGGGCCGTGGCGAGCCGGAGCGACCAACCCCGCGCCTTTCCGGTGATGCCGGAGGAGAACATCCTCGGCCTGGACCCGCCCGAGCACAGCCGGCTGCGGCGGCTGGTGTCGCGGGTCTTCACGACTCGGCGTGTGCGGGTGATGCGCCCGCTGATCCAACGCGTGACCGACGACCTGCTGGACCGGATGGCGGCTCAGGGGCCGCCGTGGGACCTGGTCGAGGATTTCGGCGTGCCACTGACCATCAGGGTGATCGCCGACCTGTTCGGCGTGCCCGAGGCCGACAGGCCGCAGTTCGCCGAATGGTCGAAGGCCATGACCGCGACCACCTCGATGCCACCCGAACTGGCCCAACAGCACGTGCAGCAACTTCAGGAGTACGTGGCCGAACTGTTCACCAGGCGCTGGTCGGCACCCACCGACGATCTCATCGGCGCGCTGATCGAGGGCTACCAGGCCGACTCCGGTGTGGACGAGCACGAGGTTGTCACCCTCGCCAGGTTGATGCTGGCCACCGGTCATGGCAGCGTCAACTACCAATTCGGCCACTGTGCGTACCTGCTGCTGAGTCATCAGGACCAGTTGGCCAGGCTGGTCGCCGAGCCCGGCCTCATAAACCTCGCCGTCGAGGAGTTGCTGCGGTTCGCCAAGACCGACGAGGCAGCGGTTTTCGCCCGCTACGCCACCCGCGATGTCCGGCTAGGCGGGGTGCTGGTCCGGGCCGGTGAGCCCGTTCTGCCGTCCCGGATATCCGCGAACCACGACGAAGCGGTGTTCTCCGATGCCGAACGGCTGGACCTCACCCGTGCCCACAACCCGCATCTGGCGTTCGGCTACGGACCCCACCACTGTCCCGGGGCGCACCTGGCCCGAGCGGAACTGCAAGTCTCCCTCGGGTCGCTGGTGTCCCGGTTCCCCACCCTCCGACTGGCGGTCCCTCCGCAGGAGGTGCCCTGGGAATCGGGCGGCCTGGCCCGCGAAATCAAGTCTCTGCCGGTTACTTGGTGAGGACCGCGCCATGACGGACAACGACGCGGCCGGTCGGTTGCCGTCCCTGACCGGGCTACGATTCGTCGCAGCGGCGATGGTCTTCACCTGCCATATAGCCGTCATCACGCAGTTCATCGGGGGCTCCACCGGTTCCTTCATCGCTCGGGCCTTCCCGCTCGCCGGCCCGTACGGCGTGGGTTTCTTTTTCGTTCTGAGCGGCTTCGTGCTGACCTGGACGGCCCGGGACGGCGATCGGACCATGAGCTTCTGGCGTCGACGGGCCGTAAAGATCTACCCAAGTCACCTGGTGACCTTCGCCCTGGCTGCCGTGCTCGGGGTCGTCGCTGGGCGGGCGACGGGCCTGTTGGACTGGGTGACCAACCCACTGCTGCTGCACTCCTGGGTGCCCAGCCTGTCAACCAGCACGTCGTTCAACGGCGTCAGCTGGTCGCTCTCCTGCGAGTTGTTCTTCTACCTGGCGTTCCCGCTGCTGCTGCCGCTCGTGAACCGCATTCCCGTCAGTCGGCTGTGGTGGGGGGTGGGCGTGCTGGCGGCCCTGATGGCCGGCGCGGCATTGACCGCGGCATTTCTCGTTGACGACCAACCACGGCTCACCATCATCGCCTCCGGCACGCTGTCGTTCACTCAGATCTGGTTCGTGTACTTCTTCCCACCGGTACGGGCACTGGAGTTCGTCCTGGGAATGGTCCTCGCCCGGATCGTCCGCGCGGGTCGCTGGCCCCGCGTCGGTCTGCTGCCCGCGGCAGGCATCGCCGTACTGGGCTACGGATACGTCCTCTCCACGCCCTACCTCTTCGCCACCGGGGGTTTGGCCTCGCTCTGGCTCGTGCCGCTGATCGCGGCGGGGGCCACCGCCGATGATCGGGGAGGGGCGTCGGTGCTGCGACACCCTGCCCTGGTCCGGCTGGGAGAACTGTCGTTCGCCTTCTACCTGGTGCACTGGATGGTGGTGGTGGCCGGGACACAGGTGGTCGGCACCGAGAGCCGGTTCGGACCGCTCGTGTCAGCGCTGGTGGTCGCCACGCTTCTCGGTATCGCGCTGGCCCTCGCCTGGGCGCTGCACGAGGGGGTGGAGATGCCTCTGGTCCGCCGCTTCGGACGCCATCGGCCCCCGGGCCGACCCCACCGGCTGGGCCCGTCGCCTACGTCCGCTCCGATCTCCGCGACGCGCGAGGTTGTCGATCCTCGCGCCTGATGGGCTATTATTCCATCAGGCAGAGCGCCTGCCTGCGCCACAAGTGGCTGCCCACGCCGACCATTGCGACGTGGCCAAGAGTCTTCGACTCAGCGCAACATCTCGCTTCGGTGCCTCCAGGTGCCGTCCGTCAACGAGTGGCGTGGGAGCTCGTGAGGGACGT
>NZ_JBAGKI010000028.1:0-74709 GCF_036689795.1 Micromonospora palythoicola
GCGGGGGCCCCGTATCCCGGGCCGCGCGGGCGGGCCGGCCCGACGGCGGCGTCGGCCGGTCCCGGCCCGGCCCTCACGTCCGGTCCGCCGCCCGGCTCGACGGAGGGGTCGGCCAGTCCCGACTCGACCGGCACGTCCGGTCCGCCGCCCGGCTCGACGGAGGGGTCGGCCAGTCCCGACTCGACCGGCACGTCCGGTCCGCCGGGCAACGACCCGTTGCTGTCGGGACGGCGGCAGGTGACGATGGTCCGGGCTGCCGAGCAGAGCGGCGGGCTGTCGCTGCTCGCCGACGGCCGCCTCGCCGAGGTCGACGGCGACGAGGGCCGTCAGTTGTTCGTCGTCACGCCCCAGGGCACCGACACCTACCTGATCCGGGTCGCCGAGCGGGGCGACGAACCGACCGACGTGTGCTGGGAGGTCCGGTCGTCGGGCAGCCAGCCGCTGCGGGTGGTCGCGGCCACCTGTGCGCCGGAGGAGCCGAGGCAGCAGTTCACCCTCGTCCAGGACGGGCAACGCGGCGGCGAGCCGACGTACGCGATCAGCAGTCACTCGGCCTACCTGCAGAACTCGCCGACCCGTGGGCTGATCCTGGAGGAGTTGGGCGACGCCCCCCTGACCACGCGTTTCCGGCTGGTCGACAACGGAGCCGCGCCGCGATGACCGGCGGTGCCCGACCGGGCAGCACGGGTGCCGCTCGGGCAGAGCGTGCGGTCAACCGGGCAACCGCTTCGCGGCGGTGTGCCGCTCACGGCGGACATGAGTTGCCGACGGGGAAACAGGAAGCAGCAACATCGGCGATGGTGTCCCCTCCCGGGCGCCCGAGGCAGCAACATCGGGGACGTTGTCCCCTCACGGGCGCCCGAGGCAGCAACATCGGGGAAGTTGCTGCCCCAAGGTCCCCGGCGAGGGACGTGGCGTGCGGGCGGGCGGCATGGTGGGGTGGCTGGCGGGGTACCGGGCCGGGGTGCGGATGGACAAGGCCGAGCGTGAGGAACTCCGTCGGCTCGTGGCGGACTTCGGGCGATGGGGTCGACTCGCCCAGGACGTGCGGCACTGGCACCGGGCCGTCCAGCAGGCGGCCACGGCCGTTGAAGGGGGCCTGCGGGACCGCAGCGTCGTGGTCGAGCGTTCCGGCCAGGCCGCGTGGCGGGTGCTCGCGTTGCGGGCGAACGACCGTGACGTCGTCCGACGCCTGAAGGAACGGGCCACGCTGCCCGCGACGACGCCCACCGACGACGCGCTGCTGCGCCTGCTCATCGATGACGCTCCCCGCGCCGTCGCCGACCTCGCGCCCATGCTCGACGTGCGCCGGTACCTCGTCGGGCCGGCCAGGAAGCAGGCAGCGGCCACCGCCGCGATTTTTCTACGTGACCGGCACGCGGAGGCCACCGCCGCCGGTGGCCCCGAGCGCCTGGGGCACCTCGGCGTGCCCAGCGCACCCTCCGACCCGGCCCGGGACAGCGTCCGCGACCTGCTCGATCCGTCCCTCCGCTTCGCGCTGCTCGCCGAGCGAACCGGTGGGACGCCTGAGCTGGTCGAACGGACGGGGCGGGAGCGCGGGCCCGCCGGGCGGGTAGCACCGCAGCGGGAGCCGGCGGGATGGACCGGCCCGGAACCGGAGCTGGTGGACCGGTCGGTCTTCGGGGGCCTGCCGGCGGCACTGGCCACCATCGACAGGGTGATGACCGGCGAAGCTCCGTACCGGTCGGCGGCCCGCGAAGCTGGTGAGCAGGTCAGACAGCGTGAGGTGCAACGGATCCTGCGGGGCATGCCGGTGGACGCGCTGCGCACCGTCACCCGCGACCGGTTCCGACTCGGGCCGCTGACCGACGCCGGAATCACCAGCGTGCAGGACGTGCTGCACCATGGCGTGTCCCTTCAGGCCCTGCCGGGTGTCGGGGAGACCTCGGCCCGTCGCCTGATCGGCGCGGCCCACACCCTCCGGCAGACCACGTACGACGACACGCCGGTCCGCCTCGACGTCGACCACCGCCACCCGGAGACCACCCACCTGTTGCGCTGCCTCGCCGAGTGGGACGCGCACCGGCGTACCCACGGCGCGGCGACCGACCTCGATCGCGCCGCCGAGCTCGCACCGCTGGGCCGCACCATCGACCGCCGGACCAGCCACCTGCTGGTGGTGCCGATCCGAGGGCTCGCCGCCAGCGGTCTCCGCGAGAGCATCGAGATCGTCAAACGGCGAGCCGAACTGCTCGGCAGGTCGACCGCGCCCGGTCGACGGAACCTGCGCGCCGACCCGTGGGACGACTTCCTCGCCCGTCCCGCCGACTACCTCGCCATGCTCGCCGAGCTGGGATTCGCCACCGGGGAGGAGAACGCGGCGCACGGCGACCTCCCGGACGAGATCATCCAGGCGGTACGCGACCAGGCACTCGACGGCGCGCACCTGACCGCCTCCCTGCGCGGTTACCAGAGCTTCGCCGCCCGCTTCGCCCTGGTCCAGCGCAAGGTCATCGTCGGTGACGAGATGGGACTCGGCAAGACCGTCGAGGCGATAGCGGTGCTGGCGCACCTGCGGAGCAGGGGAAGCAGGCACTTCCTGGTGGTGTGTCCGGCGGCCGTTATGACCAACTGGGTTCGCGAGATCAGCGGCAAGTCGAGGCTGCTCCCGCACCGGGTGCACGGCCCGGGGCGCGAGTCCGCCGCCCGCGCCTGGCGGCGGGACGGAGGCGTGGCGGTCACCACCTACGAGACCCTCGCCTGGTGGGCGCCGCAGTTGCGGGAGTTGCCCGAACTGGCGTGCGTCGTGGTCGACGAGGCCCACTACGTCAAGAACCCCCAGGCGCAGCGGTCGATCAGGACGAAGGAGCTCGTCGCGCGCGCCGACCGGGCCATCCTGCTCACCGGTACGCCGCTGGAGAACAAGGTCGACGAGTTCCGCAACCTGGCCTCCTACGTCCGCCCCGACCTCACCGTCGACACCACCGACCCGTCACCGGCGCGGTTCCGGCGGCAGATCGCCCCGGCGTACCTGCGCCGCAACCAGGACGACGTCCTCGACGAACTGCCCGAACTCATCGAGGTCGAGGAGTGGCTGCCGATGTCCTCGGCGGACACCACGCGTTACCGCGAGGCGGTCGAGCGGGGCAACTTCATGCGGATGCGTCAGGCGGCCATGCTTGCGGCCGCCGAGTCCACCAAGGTGCAGCGCCTCGTCGAGATCGTCCGGGAGGCGGCCGAGAACGAACGCAGGGTCATCGTCTTCTCCCACTTCAGGGAGGTCCTCGACCTGGTCGCCCGGACCCTTCCCGGCCCGGTCTTCGGTCCGCTGACCGGCTCGGTGCCCGCCAACCACCGGCAGCGGATGGTGGACGAGTTCTCCGCCGCCCGGCACGGCGCCGTCCTGGTGGCCCAGATCGTGGCCGGTGGCGTCGGGCTCAACATCCAGTCCGCCTCCGTCGTCGTCATCTGTGAACCGCAGCTGAAACCCACCACCGAGGCGCAGGCCGTCGCCCGGGCACACCGGATGGGGCAGGTCCAGTCGGTGCAGGTGCACCGGCTGCTCTCCGAGGAGGGCGTCGACCAGCGGATCACCGAACTGCTGGCGGGCAAGCGCCGCATCTTCGACGACTTCGCCCGGGTCAGCGACACGGCCGACGCGAGCCCGGAGGCGGTGGACCTGTCCGAGGCCGAACTGGTCCAGGAGGTGGTGGCCGCCGAACGCCAACGCCTCCTCGCCCCCGCGCCCGACCTCCCGCCCCAGCCCGCGCCGTCGTAACCCATTGCCGAAGGATCTGTGGCAGAAAAGCGTCAGATGGTCGGCGTGTCGACTACCTCGACCGCCACGGATCCGAAGTGTCACCGTCCCTGGTCCAGCGGGTCTGCCTGAGGGTGGTGAGGAGGTTGCGGGCGGCGGTGGCCACGGCGCAGTCGGGGACGCGGCAGATCGGGCAGCGACCATCGGGACCGGGCTGGTGATCGCGCAGGGTCCAGCGGGCGGTCAAAGTGAGGCGGTTGAGGATCTGCGCCAGGGTGAGCAACGGTGTGGTCATGCGCGGGTCACCCCGAGGGTGGCGGCCAGCGCGACGATCGTGGCGGGAGCACCCGGATGGCGGACCGTGGCGGCGAGCACGTTGCGGGCGGCGGGTCGGTGGCGCACCTCGGCGGGTGCCGTCCGGTCGACCTCCAGCAGCACCCGGGCCGCGTTCACCGGGTCGGCAACCTGAAGGTACGCCCGCCCGGCGTCGATCAGGTGAGCGGCCCGATGCTCCGGTGGCAGCCACCGCCAGCCGTCCCGCCCGACCGCCTTCTCGTGTCGGACGATCGCCTCGTCCGGCGTACCCAGATCGATCGCGACAGCGACCCGGGCGAGCGCCACGGCCGCCGGTCCGAAGCTGGTGTGATGATGATCGTTGCCGTCGCCGACCTCGGCGGCCAGGTCGGCGGCCTCGTCGACGCGGGCGGCGGCCCGGTCGTCACCGTGCCGGGCTGCCGCGAGCGCCGCCTGCACGAGCAGTGTCCCGCACAGCGACAGCCGCGCCACGTCGAGGTCGGGCGTCCCGATCCGGTACGCGGCGGCCAGTGTCGCCGTGCCCGCCTCCCGCGCGCGACCAGCCGCCCGCAACGCCTGGCCGAGCTGCACGGTGGCGGCGGCCACCAGCAGCGGATCACCGGTCGCGACCGTCATCGCCCGGTCGGCGGCGAGCCAGGCCAGTTCGGTCTCGTCGAGCTTCACCAACAGCGACGCGGTCACCCGGTACGCCTCCACCAGCGGCACCCGGCCCGCCTGCGGATCGTGGGCGTGACCGCGCTGTCCCGGCCAGCAACTCGGGCAGCAGACCGACAAGCGCCGGGTACCGCGCATGCTGGAAACTGGTCCAGGCATGCGCGACGCCCCGCGCCAGCCGAGCGCCGTCCGGCGCGTCCCGGCGCGCCGCCGGCCGATCCAGGGCAATGTCGTACGCGGACAATGCCGCCCGGATCTGCTCGACGCCCTCGACCCTGGTGGTCGCCTCGGCAGGTCGACTGTCCTGGCCGAGCAGCACGGCGTGCACATCTCCACGATCCACCGTGTCATGTCGTTGCTCAAAGACAGAGAGTTGGTCGAAGGGCATCCCGGGAAAGGCGTGTGCGTAGCCGAGCCGGAGCGCGAATCCGAGTAACGCCAGTCTCCGCCTGGTCGGCAACGTCTCTGTTCCGAGGGGTTGGCACAAAATCTTGGACATTTTCCGTTAGCGCAGAACAGAAGATTTCCAAGATCTCACTCCTCTGGCGTTACACAACGGCCGCGTGTGAATCGAGACTGCAAGAACCTCAGCGGGCCGGTCTTTTCCTTCGACCGCGATAGCTACACCGAACTTCCTGACCTGGTTGAACTACGGTAAGCGATGCGTGACGGCGTCGACGTAGGTCAGTCGACTCGGAGTGAACGGGCGATCGCTTCGGCGACCGCCGGGTTGCTGGACACCGCGACCAGGACCACGTCCCGGTCGGGGACCACCACCACCTGCCGCGTCCGGCCATCCGGCAGCACGTCGCCGCCCCGCAGGACGGAATGGCCGAATGCTTCGCTCGCCCCGGTGGCGAGCTGGGCCACCGGGTCGAGATCGAGATTCGCGCGCTTGATCTCGGCGTAGTCGACGCGAGGTATCGGCAACACGGCACAGCCCGCGATCAGGTCGACGTCCACGATGTACGTGTCCCGCATCGGCGTACCGCATTCGAGGGCATTGCGTGGCCACTCCGCTGGCACCGAGATCCGTACCCCCTCGCTGGCCACCTCCTGCTGGGGAGTTGGACCGAGATCACGTATGGCCGCCGTCACCACCGTGCCGAGGGCGAGAACCGCTCCGATCGCGGCGGCGGCGACCGCCATCCGTACGCCCTTGCGGCTCCTCAGGTCGAGGTTCATTCATGCCCCTCGCCAGTTGTCCGTCTCTCATGCGAAACCCAGAATCGGCCCGAACCAATCTATCCGTAGGTTCGAGATCAGGGGAGTGCTGTCTTCTGGCTACGGCGTCGTCGCGATTCGTTCGCGCTCTCAGCTCGACAGCGCCGGCAACAGAGACATGGCTCCGGACGTCGCTGGCCGCGAATGTCGCTGCGGAAGCACCGCTGCGACACCTCACCCTTGAACCAACGCCTCGGGCGAAGGCCCGCGTGACGACGAGATCCGGGTGAGGCGGGTGGCGACGATGGTGGCGGCCAGGACGCAGACGGCGGCGACCGGGCCGATCCAGGCCGGGCCGAGGCCGACCGCGAGCACCGACCCGCCGAGCGCGGCACCGAGCGCACCGGCGGCGCCGGCGACGGAGATGTTGACGGCGGCGACCAGGCCGGTGGTGGCCGCGTCGACCTGACCCATCAGCCAGGTCTGGACCAGCGGCACGACCAGGAACGCCGCCGCGCCCAGCAGGGCCAGCCCGGTCAGCGCCAGCGGGGCGACCGGCAACAGCAGCGGCTGCACCAGCAGGATCGCCGCCAACGCGCCGACGGCGAGGGGCAGCCGTCGGGCGATCGCCTCGGGGCGTACCCGGCCGGCGAGCAGGTTGCCGGCGATGGTGCCGAGGCCGTAGCCGACCAGTCCGACGCTGACCCAGCCGGGGCTCAGGTCGGTGACGGTGCGCAGCATCGGCGCGACGTAGGTGAACGCGGCCACGAAACCGGTGAGCGCCAGCAGGGTGACGCCGAGCCCGACGTAGATGCCGGGGCGCAGCAGCGCACCGATGCTGTCGCGGACGCCGGCCGGTGGCGGGGTGGGGACGCGGGGGCAGAAGACGAGCACGCCGAGCAGCCCCAGCGTGGCCAGGCCGGCCACGGCCACGAAGGTGACCGGCCAGCCGTACGCCTCACCGATCAGGCTGCCAAGCGGCAGGCCGAGCACGGTGGCCAGCGCGAACCCGCCGAACAGCCGGGCCACCGCGACGGTCTGTCGCTCCGGTGGCACCGAGGCCATCGCCACCTGGGAGGCCACCGCCATGAACAACGCCTGCGCCAGCGCCGAACCCAACCGGGCCGACAGCAGCATCGCGTACGAGGTGGCCATGGCACTGGCCACCGCGGACACCGTGGCCAGCGCCATGGTGCCGGCGAGCAGTTCCCGGCGCGGCAGGCGGCGGGTCAGCACGGTGGCGACCGGGCCGCCCACGGTGACCACGATCATGTACGCGGTGACCAGTTGACCGGCGGTGGCCACGGACACGTCCAGGTCGGTGGCGACCTGGGGGAGCAGGCCGACGAGCACGAACTCGGCGGTGGCCACGGCGAAGGAGCAGACGAAGAGCACGTAGATGATCACAGACGGACGCTAAAGCCTCACATCGACGTTAGGGTCAAGCGATGCGGATCGGTGAGTTGAGTGCGCGGACGGGCGCGTCGGTGCGGATGCTGCGGTACTACGAGGAGCAGGGGCTGCTGACGCCGGTGCGCACCGGGTCGGGCTACCGGATCTACCAGGAGTCCGACGTCGACCGGGTGGCCCGCATCCGCTGCATGCTGTCGGCCGCGCTGCCGTCCGGAGTGGTCGGACAGGCGCTGCGGTTCCTGCTGGACGGCCGCGCGGCGATCCCCGCCGAGCCAGCCGACCGGGCCCGCCTGGCCGACACCCTTCAGGGCGAACTGGATCAGTTGACCGCGAAGATCGAGTCGTTGGAGTCCAGTCGGGATCTGCTCGCCACCATCGTCGCCGACGTACGCGGCGACGTGGTGGGGCCGGGCCATCCCGGTGACCCGGGAGGCGCGGTGGCCCGCCGGTCGGTCCGCAAGGCGGGCCCGGCGGTCGGTCTCGCCCGCTGAGCTGCCGCTCCGGCCCAGCTCGCCGGCGTCGTGGACAGCAGTAGACCGTGCCGCTCCGTCCCGCTCGGCGTCGGCCTGGCGAGCCCCGGACCGGGCAGCTCAGGCCCTGCTCGGCGGCGTCGGCAGGCGGAGGCCGTGCATGCCGCCGTCGACGGCCAGCACGGTGCCGGTGGTCGATCCGGACAGCGGACTGGCCAGGTAGGCGACGGCCGCGGCGACCTCCCGCGGGGTGGTGAGGCGGCCGGTGGGCTGGCGGGCCCGCAACGCGGCCAGCTCCGCCGCCGGATCGTCGGCGGCGTCGAGCAGCCGTCGTACCCACGGGGTGTCGGCGGTGCCCGGGTTGACGCAGTTCACCCGGATGCCGGCGGCGACGTGGTCGGCGGCCATCGCCAGGGTGAGCGCCTGCACCGCACCCTTGCTGGCGCTGTAGAGGGCCCGCTGCGGCAGCCCGAGCCAGGCGGCGATGGAGCCGATGTTGACGATGGCGGCGTGCGCGGAGGCGCGCAGGTACGGCAGCGCGGCCCGGCTCACCCGGACGATGCCGACCACGTTGACGTCGAACACCCGGTGCCAATCGTCGTCGGTGTCGGCCTCGATGGTGCCGACCGCGCCGATGGCGGCGTTGTTGACCAGGATGTCGAGGCCGCCGAACGCGTGGTGGGCGGTGGTGATCGCGGCCCGCACGGACGCGTCGTCGGTCACGTCGGCGGCCAGGCCGAGCAACGGCTCGGGTACCTGCCGCGGGTTCAGGTCGAGGCAGGCCACCCGGGCGCCACGCTCGGCGAGCAGGGTGGCCGTGGCCAGCCCGATGCCGGAGGCGCCACCGGTGACCACCGCCGCCAACCCGGCGAACTCGCCCGCGGCGGCGGGTCCGCCGGCAGATCCTTGCTCATCGCCGGTCACGCCTGTGCCAGGGTCTGACGTTGCCGGCCGAGGCCGTCGATCTCCAACTCGACCACGTCCCCGGCGACCAGGTACGGCTTGGGCTCCGGCCGGCCGAGGGCGACGCCGGCCGGGGTGCCGGTGTTGATCACGTCGCCGGGGTGGAGCACCATGAACTGGCTCAGGTAGCGGACGATCTCGGCCACCGGGAAGGCCATGTCCTTCGTCGTGCCGTCCTGCCGCAGGACGCCGTTGACCCAGAGCCGTAGCCGCAGGGCCTGCGGATCGGGGACCTCGTCGGCGGTCACCAGCCAGGGGCCGAGCGGGTTGAACGTCTCGCAGGACTTGCCCTTGTCCCACTGGCCGCCCCGGTCGAGCTGGAACTCCCGTTCCGAGACGTCGTGCGAGATGGTGTAGCCGGCGACGCAGTCCATCGCGGCCTCGGTCGACGGCAGGTAGCGCGCCTTGCGGCCGATGACGACGGCGAGTTCGACCTCCCAGTCCGTCCTGGTGCTGCCGCGGGGCACCAGCACGGTGTCGTCGGGACCGACCACCGTGTCCGCAGCCTTGAGGAAGACCACCGGCTCGGCGGGCAGGGCCGCCCCGGTCTCGGCGGCGTGGTCGCGGTAGTTCAGCCCGATGCAGACGATCTTCCCGGGCCGCAGCGGGGGACCGATCCGCAGCTCGGTGGGGTCCATCGGAGACAGGTCGTGCGGGGCGATGCCGGCCAGGCGGGCCAGGCCGTCGGTGGCCAGGAAGGCGGGGTCCAGGTCGTCGGTCACGCCGCTGAGGTCACGCAGTTGGCCGGCCTCGTCGAGCAGCGCCGGAGTCTCCCGCCCCGGCGGGCCCACTCGCAGCAGCTTCATCCGTCGCCCCCAGACACCGCGTCAGGTAGTAGTCGGCAAAACATGTGATGTCTATCAGGTGATCGTGACGCGTCACAAGGCCCCATGATCGACAGGCATCAACCGTCGACGCCGAGCGGACCACAGGTCCCGTCCGGCGGCGGGCCGTTCGACCTGTCCGCAGGGGACTGCCGCCGCTGGTCCATACCATCCACGCACGCTGCACTGGAAGCAGGACGGAGAGGAGTGAGGACGATGTCGTACCTGATCGTTGTCGGTGTCGATGGTTCGGACGGTGGGCGGCGTGCCCTGCGGTGGGCGGTCGGTGAGGCGGCCGAGCGCAACGGCACCGTGCAGGCGGTCACCGCCTGGCGGTGGGACGGCCTGGACGGCGGTGCCATGGTCGCACCGAACCCGATCGAGGAGGAGGAGCGGGCCACCGCCCTGCTGGCCCGGGAGATCGGTGAGGTCACCCGGGGCACGGTCGCGGCACCGGTCTCGGCCGAGGTCGTCGAGGGTCGACCGGCCGACGTGCTGACCGCCGCCGCCCGTGGCGCCGACCTGCTGGTGCTGGGCAGTCACGGGCACGGCCGGCTGCGGCACACCGTGCTCGGCTCGGTCAGCGAGGAGTGCGTACGCAAGGCGACCTGCCCGGTGGTGGTGATCCCGGTGCCGGTGCCGGCGCCGAGCGGTCCGGCCGTGCCGGCGGTGCCGGCCTGAGGGCGACCGACGGGGGTTGCCGGTCTCTGACATGCTCTGGGCCGTGACGACCGGCCACCCCCGTTCCCACCGCCGCGCCCGCCGGACCCGGTTCGGGCTCCTGCTCAGCCTCGTGGTCGTGATCGCCCTGGCCGTGGCGGCCGTGATCGTGCTGCGTCCGCCGGGCCCCCGCCCGCTGTTCCAGATGCCGGTCGGCTGCGGGGAGACCTGGCAGGTCGGCACCTATCCGGGGCACGGCGACTACGACGTGGACTTCTTTCCGCTCTCCGGCGACCCGTGGGGGCAACCGGTGCTCGCCTCGTACGAGGGCACCGTCACCGTGGCCGGGATCAACGGGTCGCTGGGTGGCCGTACCCCGGACGATCCGGACGGCCCTCGGGGTCGTGGCGGCGGCTACTGGGTGAAGATCGACCACGGCGGCCGGTGGGAGACCCAGTACCTGCACCTGCTGGAACCGCCCCTGGTGCAGGTCGGCCAGCGGGTCGTCCGGGGCCAGCAGATCGGCCGGATCGGCAGCACCGGCAACTCCGGCGCCCCGCACCTGCACTACGAGCAGCGGCGCGGCCTGCAGAAGGTGGAGACCTACTTCGACGGTGCCCCGTCGGGCATCACCGACGACGACGCCGAGTACACGCTCCGGTTGACCAGCAACAACTGCCCGTAGCGCGGGTGCTGTCGTACCCAGCTGATGGGGTACGGCGCATGGGCGTTCTCTATGACTACTTCCGCGCGGCGGACGACGCCGCCGCGATCGGACTGATGGCGGAACTCGACGGCGGCCCGGTCGCCGTGTCAGTGGGCCGGCCCGGGGTGGACGCGATCGACCTCAAGGGCATCGAGCCGGCGGTGACCCTCGGCAAGCTGGTCGGCTTCGTGCGCGGGCTGGCCTGGTCCACCGACCTGATCGAGCAGCGGCTGATCTGGAGCGGCGGCGACGAAGGGCCATGGTTGATCGCTCTCGACGACGCCACCAGGGACACCCTGGCGTCGATCACCGCCGCTCAGTCACCCGAGCTGTCGGCGCGCTGGGGGCGGATCGAGGAGCTGGCCTGGGGTGAGCCGCTGCCGCCGGGTGAACTGCTGCCGGCGATCGAGGAGATCAGCGCCCTCGCCCGCCGCGCCCAGGCCGCCGCTCACCACCTCTACTGCTGGTGCTGCCTCTGACCGCCCGGGTCACAGCTTGACTTCGAACCTGTCCGCCCGCCGGTCCGAGCCCTGCCGGCCGGCGGGTTTCCGGTTAGCGTGGGGCGAGATCGACTGCCGGGAAGAATCCAGGGGGAGGACCATGTCCAGGACCAGATTCAGGTTGGCCGGCGCGACGATCGCCCTGATGCTCGCCGCCGTGGCGGGATGCAGTGGGGGCGAGGGCGTCGACGTCGACGGCAACGACACGGCGGGCGCCGGTGGCGTGCTCAACGCCGCGATCGGCGGCGAGCCCGACCAGCTCGACCCGCACAAGACCTCCGCCTACTACAGCTTCCAGGTGCTGGAGAACGTCTTCGACACGCTCGTCGAGCCGGACGCGAACCTGGAGATGAAGCCTGCCCTGGCCACCGAGTGGACCACCAGCGACGACCAGCTGACCTGGACGTTCACCCTCCGCGAAGGGGTGAAGTTCTCCGACGGCTCACCGCTGACCGCCGAGGACGTCGTCTACTCCTACAACCGGATCATCGACGAGAAGCTGAACAACGCCTACAAGTTCGGCACCGTGAAGTCGATCGAGGCCACCGACCCGAAGACCGTGGTGGTGACCCTCAACGCGCCGACCCCGAACCTGCTGGCCAACCTCGGTGGCTTCAAGGGCGTGGCGATCGTCCAGAAGGCCAACGTGGAATCCGGTGAGATCACCACCAAGCCGGTCGGCAGCGGCCCGTTCGCCGTGGAGAACTACAGCTCCGGCGACAGCATCCGGCTGGTCCGCAACGACAACTACTGGGGCGAGAAGCCGAAACTGGACGGCGTCCGGTTCACCTTCGTCAGCGACCCCACCGTCGCCCTGCAGAACCTGCGCGGCGGTGAGGTGCACTGGACCGACAACCTGCCACCACAGCAGGTGCCGGCGCTGCTCGACGGGGACGACCCGACGGTGCAGTCGGTGCCCTCGACCGACTACTGGTACCTCGCGCTCAACCAGGCGCGCAAGCCGTACGACGACGTCAACGTCCGGCGGGCCATCGCCTTCGCGCTGGATCGGGAGGCGATCACCAAGGCCGCCAAGTTCGGGCTGGCCACGGTCAACCAGACGGCGATCCCGCAGAACAGCGCCTTCTACTACGAGTACGCGCCGTACACCCACGACGTCAACCAGGCCAAGCAACTGCTCGACCAGGCCGGGGTGAGCGGGCTGACCATGGACCTCATGGTCACCAGCGAGTACCCGGAGACGGTCACCGCCGCCCAGGTCATCGCCTCGCAGCTGGAGGCCGTCGGGATCACCGTCGAGATCCGTACGCTGGACTTCGCGCAGTGGCTCGACGAGCAGGGCGCCGGGAAGTTCGACTCGTTCATGCTCGGCTGGCTGGGCAACATCGACCCCGACGAGTTCTACTACGCCCAGCACCACAGCGACGGCACGTTCAACTTCCACAAGTACGCCAACCCCAACGTCGACCGGCTGCTCGACCAGGCCCGGACGGAGACCGACCAGGCCGCCCGCAAGCAGCAGTACGAGCAGGTGGCCAAGCAGATCGTGGACGACGCCAGCTACATCTACCTCTACAACCCCGACGTCGCCCAGGGCTGGTCCAAGCAGGTCAGCGGCTACGAGGTACGCACGGACCGGGCGATCCGGTTCCGCGACGTGGCCCTCGCCCGGTGACCCGGCGGGGGACCTCAGGTGGCCCGCTTCGTCATCCGTCGGCTGTTGCAGTCGGCCGTCGTGCTGCTCGGCGTGACCCTCGTGGTGTTCCTGCTGCTCCAACTGGTGCCGGGTGACCCGGTCCGGGTCGCCCTCGGCACCCGCTTCGACCCGCAGACGTACGAGGCGCTGCGGGCCCGGGCGGGGCTGGACCAGCCACTCGTGGTGCAGTATTTCGACTACCTGCGGCGGGCGCTGACCGGCGACCTCGGGGTGAGCTTCCGCAGTGGACGGCCGGTCACCGCGATCGTGCTGGAGCGACTGCCGGCGACCCTGTCGCTGGCGGTCACCGCGGTGGTGTTCGCCATGGCGATCGCCTTTCCGCTGGGGATCGTCTCGGCGATCCGCAGCGGCTCGCTCGTCGACCACGCGGCCCGGGTGTTCAGCCAGTTCGGTGTCTCGGTGCCGGACTTCTGGATGGGGATCATGGGCATCCTGCTCTTCTCCGGGGTGCTCGGCTGGCTGCCGCCGTCGGGTTACGTCGCGCTCACCGAGGATCCGGGGCGCTGGGCGTCCCACGTGGCGCTGCCCGCCGCCACGGTCGGCCTGGTCACCGCCTCGATCCTCACCCGGTTCATCCGCTCGTCGATGCTGGAGGTGCTCTCCGAGGACTACGTGCGCACCGCCGAGGCGAAGGGTCTGCGTACCCGGGTGGTGGTGTTGCGGCACGTGCTGCGCAACGCCCTCATCCCGGTGGTGACCGTGGTGGCGGTGCAGTTGGCCAGCCTGCTCGGCGGGGTGATCGTGATCGAGGTGCTGTTCGCCTGGCCCGGCATCGGGCGGCTCACCTACGACGCCGTCGCGGCCCGCGACTATCCGGTCCTGCAAGGCGCGGTGCTGCTGGTGGCGGCGCTGTTCCTCCTGGTCAACCTGTTGGTCGACATCCTCTATGCCCGTCTCGACCCGAGGATCACGGTCAAATGAGCGAGCGGACGGTAAACCGCGAGGGGCAGCTGCGCCGGGCGCTCGCCGCGCTGCGGCGCGATCCGCTGGCCCTGACCGGCAGCCTGGTGCTGGCGGTGCTGGTCGTGGTGGGGGTTGGCGGCTCCTGGCTGGCGCCGTCGGGGATCAACGACGTGAACGTGGACCAGATGCTCCAGCCGCCGAGCTGGGCACACCCGTTCGGCACCGACGAGCTGGGTCGCGACGTGCTCAGCCGGGTCATGGTCGCCGCCCGGGTGTCGTTGCAGGTCGGCCTGGTCAGCGTCGGCATCGCGCTGGTGGTGGGGGTGACCCTCGGGCTGTTCGCCGGCTACTACCGTGGCTGGCTCGACAACGTGCTGATGCGCTGCATGGACGTGCTGTTCGCGTTCCCGGTGCTGCTGCTGGCGGTGGCGATCGTGGCGGTGCTCGGTCCGGGACTGGTCACCGCGATGGTGGCGATCGGGGTGGTCTACACGCCGATCTTCGCTCGGGTCACCCGGGCCGGCGTGCTCTCGGTGCGGGAGCAGGTCTTCGTCCGGGCTGCGGTCTCGGTCGGTACCTCCGACCTGCGGATCATGCGGCGGCACGTGCTGCCGAACATCGCGGCGCCGTTGATCGTGCAGACGTCGCTCTCCCTGGCCTTCGCGATCCTGTCCGAGGCGGCGCTGTCCTTCCTCGGCCTCGGTGTCCAGCCACCCGACCCGGCCTGGGGCCGGATGCTGTTCGACGGACGTGGGTTCGTCACCGACGCCTGGTGGCTGGGCTTCTTCCCCGGTGCGGCGATCTTCCTCACCGTCCTGGCGTTCAACCTGGTCGGTGACGCGCTGCGGGACGTGCTGGATCCCCGCCAGCTCACCGTCAGCGAAGCCCGGAGGAGCACTGCATGAAGCCGGTACTGGCCGTCGAGGACCTCACCGTCACCATCGGCACCCGGCGCGGGCCGGCGCACGCCGTCGCCGGGGTCGACTGGGCGGTGCGGCCGGGGGAGACCCTGGCGCTGGTCGGCGAGTCCGGCAGCGGCAAGAGCATGAGCGTGCTCGCCGCCACCGGACTGGCACCCCGCACCGCGCGGGTGACCGGGCGGGTGCACCTGCACGGCACGGAGCTGACCGGGCTTGGCGAGGACCGCCGCCGTCGACTGCGTGGGCGGCACATCGGGTTCGTCTTCCAGGATCCGATGACCTCGCTCAACCCGGTGCTCACCGTCGGCCGGCAGGTCACCGAGGCCGCCGAGGAGCATCTCGGACTGACCCGGCGGGCCGCCCGGTCCCGTGCCGTGGAACTGCTGGAGATGGTCGGCATCCCGTCCGCGGGGCAGCGGGTGGACGCGTACCCGCACCAGTTCTCCGGCGGCATGCGCCAGCGCGTGGTGATCGCCATGGCGTTGGCCTGCGAGCCGGACCTGCTGATCGCCGACGAGCCGACCACGGCCCTGGACGTCACCACCCAGGCCCAGATCGTCGAGCTGGTCGCCGACCTGCAACGGCGGCTCGGTACCGCGGTCGTCTGGATCACCCACGACCTGGGTGTGGTCGCCGGCATCGCCGACACCGTGGCGGTCATGTACGCCGGCCGGATCCTCGAACAGGGGCCGGTCGACGCCGTGTTCGGCACGCCGTCGCACCCGTACACCGAGGCTCTGCTGGCCGCCCGTCCGGACCCGGCGGCCGGCGGCGCGGAACTGGTCACCATCGCCGGTGCGCCACCCAGCCCGTTGGATCTGCCGGCGGGTTGCGCGTTCTGGCCCCGCTGCCCGGTGCGCGGTGACGCCCGCTGCGAGCACGAGCTGCCGCCGCTGGTGCCGGTCTCGGCCGGGCACCAGGTCCGCACCTTCTACCCGCAGCCGACCGACGGGGAGCGCCGATGAGCGAGCGGCAGCGAGCGGATCACCAGCTCAGCACGGTCGTGTCGGCCGAGGGCACGGCGCACGCCGCGGTGCCGAAGCAGCGGGAACCGGGCGAGGTGGTCGCCGAACTCGACGATCTGGCGGTGTGGTTTCCGACGCCGGCCGGCGTCGTCCGGGCCGTCGACGGCGTTTCGTTGCGGGTACGGCGGGGCGAGACGCTGGGGCTGGTCGGCGAGTCCGGCAGCGGCAAGTCCACCACCGGGCTGGCCCTGCTGCGGCTCGTGGATCCCACCTCGGGCACGGTGCGGGTGGGCGGCGAGGACGTCACCCGCTGGTCCCGGCGACGGCTGCGGGCGCTGCGTCGCCGGGTGGCCATGGTGTTCCAGGACCCGCAGGCGTCCCTCGATCCCCGGCTCACCATCGGGGCGAGCATCGCCGAGCCGTTGATCGTGCACCGGCTCACCGACGGCGGTGCCGCCCGCCGCCGCCGGGTCGGCGAGCTGCTCGACATGGTGGGGTTGCGCGGCGAGCTGGCCGACCGGCATCCCCACGAACTCTCCGGCGGGCAACGGCAGCGGGTCGGCATCGCCCGCGCCCTGGCCGGCGAACCGGACCTGATCGTGCTCGACGAGCCGATCGCGTCGCTCGACCTGAGCGTGCAGGCGCAGATCATGAACCTGCTCCGCCGGCTGCAACGGGACCTGGGGCTGACCTACCTGTTCATCGCCCACGACCTGGCCGCGGTGGAGCACATGAGCGACCGGATGGCGGTGATGTACCTGGGGCGGATCGTGGAGAGCGGCACCCCGGCGCAGAT
This sequence comes from Micromonospora palythoicola, assembly GCF_036689795.1. Lineage (NCBI taxonomy): Bacteria > Bacillati > Actinomycetota > Actinomycetes > Micromonosporales > Micromonosporaceae > Micromonospora > Micromonospora palythoicola. The sequence goes on from NZ_JBAGKI010000028.1 coordinate 16,650, forward strand.
CTGGCGCGACCCGGCCCACCCGTACACCGCCGCGCTGCTGTCCGCGGTGCCGGTGGCCGACCCGCAGGTCGAGCGGGAACGCCGCCGCATCATCCTCAGCGGCGACATCCCCAGCCCGGTGGACCCGCCGGGCGGCTGCCGATTCCGCACCCGCTGCCCGCAGGCGCGTCCGGAGTGCGCCGAGACCGATCCGGTGCTGGCCGAGGTAGACCCCGACCACCGGGCCGCGTGCCTGTTCGCCAAGGAGGCCGTGCGCGCCATGCGGTCGGCGTGACTCCGGCGTACGGCGGTTCAGGGTTACCGCAGCGGCCGGAACGCGGCCCGCACCTCGGCGGCGAAGAGTTCCGGTTCCTCCCAGGCCGCGAAGTGGCCACCACGGTCGACCTCGTTGAAGTACGCGACGCCGGGGTAGACGGCCTCGACCCAGCTACGTGGGGCAGCCCAGATCTCGCCGGGGAACGCCGTGAAGCCGACCGGGACCGCGACCGGTGGCGGCGGCTGGCCGGCCGCGTCGGCTGCCGCCTGGAAGCGTCCGAACTCCCAGTACCACCGGGCGGACGAGGCGCCGGTGCCGGTCAGCCAGTACAGCGTGATGTTGTCGACGACGGTGTCCCGGGTGAGACCACCCACCGGTTCGCCGTCGACGAACGCGCGGGAGATCTTGTCGTAGCTGTCCGTGTCGTGGTCCAGCATCCACGCCGCCAACCCGACGGGTGAGTCGAGCAGCGAGTAGCCGATGGTCTGCGGTCGGGTGGACTGTTCCAGGAAGTAGCCGAAGCCGTCGGTGGTGAACGTGGCGAGCGCGTCGTGCGCCGCGCGTTCCGGCGCGGAGTTCGCCGGCAGTTGATCCTTGAGACCGATCGCCGCGGCGAGCAGGTTGACGTGGATGCCGGCCAGCCCGTCGGGTCCCTGACGGCCCATCGCGTCCGTCACGGAGGCGCCCACGTCGCCGCCCTGTGCGACATAGCGCGAGTACCCGAGGCGGTCCATCAACTGTGCCCAGGCCTGTGCGATCCGGTTGGAGTCCCACCCGAGCTCGGTCGGCTCGCCGGAGAAGCCGTAGCCGGGCAGCGACGGCAGCACCAGGTGGAAGGCGTCCTCGGCCCGTCCGCCGTGCGCCGTCGGGTCGGTGAGCGGGCCGAGGGCCCCGAGCAGTTCGACGACCGAGCCGGGCCAGCCGTGCGTCATGATCAGCGGCAGCGCGTCCTCGTGCGGCGACCGTACGTGGACGAAGTGAATCGGCACGCCGTCGATCTCGGTGGTGTACTGCGGCAGGGCGTTCAACCTGTCCTCGCACGCGCGCCAGTCGTACTCGGTGGTCCAGTAACGGGCCAACTCCTTGACCGTCGCCAGCTGCACGCCCTGGGAGCGGTCGCCGACCAGTTCCCGGGTGGGCCAGCGGGTGGCCGTGATCCGGCGACGCAGGTCCGTGAGCGCCTCTTCCGGCGTGTCGAGACGGAAGGGACGAAGGTCGTCCTGGGACATGCTCACCACCTGGCGGATCGAGCGGCACCGGCCCGGCCGAGCCGTACGCGCTCATCCTCACATCGGCGAGGTGGCCAGCGGGCCGGAACAGGACTTGTGGGCCTCACGCCTGGTTCCGGACCGGTCCGTCTCAGCGCTGGCTCGCGCCGGTCGAAACGCCCGCCGGGTCGGCGCGGTACTGCTTGGTGTTGTCCCGGCGACACCCGCCCGGCCGCCACCAGTTGGCCCGGCCGAGCAGCGCCATGGTGGCGGGAACCAGGAGGCCGCGGATGATCGTCGCGTCGACCGCGACCGCGACCGCCATCCCCAGCCCGAACATCTTGATCACCGGGTCGGTGTGCAGAACGAAGCTGGCGAAGACAGTGATCATGATGAGGGCGGCGCAGGTGATCACCTGTCCGGTGCCGGCCAGCCCCTCCCGGACGGACGTGCGGTTGTCCCTGGTGCGCTGCCAGGACTCCCGGACCGCGGTCAGCAGAAACACCTCGTAGTCCATGGAGAGCCCGAACAGCAGTGCGAACAGCATCATCGGCAGGTAGCTCTCCACCGGAACCGGGCCGGTCAGGCCGGTCAGTTCGACCCCCCACCCCCAGGCGAACACGGCGGTCAGCACCCCGTACGCGGCACCGACCGAGACGAGGTTCATCACCGCCGCCTTCACCGCGACGACGGGGGCCCGAAACGCCGCGTACAGCAGGACGGTGGACAGTCCGACCACGACCGCGATCACCCACGGCATCCGCTGCCCGATCCGGTCGGCGAGGTCGACCCGGGTGGCGGTGGTCCCGCCGACGTGCACCTCGGCGCCGGTGACGGAGGTCGTACGAAGCTTCCTGACCAGGTCGGCGGTGGCCGGATCGCTGGGGGCGGTGTCGGGGCGCACGGTGAACCTGGCTGTGCCGCCGTCCTCGCCGAGCCGAGGCGGAGTTACCGTCGCGACGCCCTCGGTGGCGGTCAGCTCGCGGGTCAACGTCGTCAACCGGGAATCGGCGGCGTCGGTGGCCGGCGGCGCGAGGGCGGCCACCACGGTCAGCGGGCCGTTGACGCCCGGCCCGAAGCCCTCGGCGAGCAGGTCGAAGCTGCGCCTGCTGTCGCTGCCCACCGGGTTGTCCCCGGCGTCGACCTGCCCGAGCCTCAGGTCGAGGGCAGGGGCCGTGATCACGGCGAGCAGCAGCGCCGCCAGTGCCGCCCACCGCCACGGGCGGCGGGTGACCCGGTCGGCCTGCCGGGCCCAACCGGTGCCGGCACCCCCGCCGCTCCGCCTGATCCGGAGCCGGTCGATCCGCGACCCCAGCAGTGCCAGCAGGGCCGGCAGCAGGGTGACCGCCCCCGCCACGGCGACCGTCACGACCAGGCCCGTCGTCCAGCCGAGGGTGCCCAGGACGGGTACGCCGGCCACGGCGAGCCCGGCGAGGGCGATCACCACGGTCGCCCCCGCGAAGACCACCGCACTGCCCGAGGTGGCCACGCTCCGAGTCACCGCCGCTCGCACCTCGACGCCGTCGGCGAGCAGCCGCCGGTACCGGGTGACCAGGAACAGCGCGTAGTCGATGCCCACGCCGAGTCCGATCATCGTGGCGAGCGTGCCGGCGACCGTGGGCACGGCCGTCAGATGACCGGCCAGGCCGACGGCGCTGATCGCGCAGGCCAGCGCGAACAGCGCCGTGACCAGCGGCACGGACGCGGCGACGACCCCGCCGAAGGCGAGCAGCAGCACCACCGCGGCCACCGCGAGACCGAGCAGTTCGCTGGTCTTCGCGCCGCCCCGCTCGGCGGCGCTGGCGAGGACGCCGCCGGGTACCACCTCCAGTCCGGCGTCGCGAGCCGGGGCCGCCGCGTCGCTGATGTCCCAACTCAGCTCCCGGTCCACCTCGCGCGGCGGCATGTCGAGTTGGACCGCGAGGTAACCGGTGCGACCGTCCGGACCGAGGGTGCCCTCGCCGGTGCTGACCCCGGAGACCGAGGCCACCCCGGGCACCGCGGCGATGGCGGTGCGCGCCTGGGCCAGCGCCTGCTGGCGTGCCGGCTCGTCGAGCCGCCCCGCGGCGGCGTGCACGACCAGCTGACCGGACGTGCCGTCCTCGCCGGGTACGCGGTCCAGCAGGTCACGAGCGGCCTGGGCGTCGCTGCCCGGCAGCGCGACGTCGTTGTCGACCGGTCGACCGAGCGACAGGGCCGCGCCGACCAGGATCACCGCGAGCAGTGACCAGGCGGCCAGGACCGTCGCGGGGCGGTCCGCGCACCAGCCGCCGAGGCGGGCCATCGCCCGGTGGAACCGGTCGTCGTGCTGTCCGTGCATCATGCTCCTTCGCAGGTGGGACCGCCGGTCGGCCGGGCGTCGCGCGGCAGCGTCAGATCCTGTCCGTCGATGTGGATGCGCAGGCCGGATTCGGTGACCTCCACGGCCCGGTAGGTGAGTCCCGCCGGTAACTCGGGCAGGTCCCGGGACATCTCGGGGCCGCCGCCGATCCGGGCGAGCAGTGCCGCTGCCGGCCGTCGGACGCCGAAGAGTTCCACCTCGACGGGCGTCACCGTGAGCCGCCCGTCGGTGATCACGGGGTCGGCCAGGACGGTCACCGGAACCCGCTGGCCGAGCAGGTCGACTGCCGTGTCGACGGCGAGCCTGCCGTCCTGCTGGCGATAGCGCAGGTCCCGCCCGCCCCGGCTGATCGGCAACGAGTCGTAACCGACCACCGCCGACAGGGCGAGGGACCGGACGGTCACCGGTCCAGCACCGGTGCCGGCGACGTCACGCAGGTCGGCGCGGATCTGGTGGACACGCAGCCCATCGTGCTGAAGCTCGGGAACCGTGACCCGTAGCCGGGCCAGCCGGCCGGTCAGGACACCGGCGGTCACCGGGAACCCGCCGAGACTGACCACCGGCTCGGCGCCCGAGGCGACGACACAGGCCAGCCGGTCGGCCAGTCGGTCGGCGGCGGACCGGGCCACCAGCCGGTCGGCGACCACGACGAGCATGGAGAGCAGCGCGACGACGGCGACCACGACGGCGACCCGTCGTCGTCGGCCGGACAGGGCGAACTGACGCATGGGTCCACCTCATCCGGCCCGGCTGGGAGCCCCACCCGAGAAGGATGAGAGTTGGTCAAGAATCCGCGGTCGGCAGCCGGAACCAGACGACGGTGCCGCCGTTTCCGCTCGCCGGGCCGAGGCCGACCGTGCCGTCGTGTGCGGCGACGATCTCCGTCACGATCGCCAGACCCAGTCCCGAACCGGAGCCCGTCCCCGCCCGGCTGAACCTGTCGAACGCCCGCTCGCCCAGCGCCGGGTCGATGCCCGGCCCGTTGTCGCTGACCCGTACCTCCACATGGTCACCGAGGGGTGTCACCGCCACGGTCACCGGATCTGTCGGTGCGGTGTGCGCCCGGACGTTGGCCAGCAGGTTCGCCAGCACCTGTCGCAACGCGTCCTCGTCGCCGGTGACCGGTGCCCGGGGCGGACACCGCAGCGCCACCGGGCGGTCGGGTTGTCCGGCGAGGAGATCGGCCACCGACTCCCGGGCCACCACCGTCAGGTCCACGGTGTCCCGGCGCAGTTGCGGTTCCGCCTCCAACCGCGCCAGGTAGAGCAGGTCGTCGAGGAGGCGGCTCATCCGCGTCGCCTCCTCGTCGCTGCGCCGCAGCACGTCGGGCCGGCGCTCCGGTCCCACCATGTCGTGGCGCAGCAGGTGCAGGTAACCCCGGATCGAGGTCAGCGGGGTGCGCAGCTCGTGCGAGGCGTCCGCCATGAAGTCGCGGACCTGCCGTTCCGAGCGGATCCGGGCGGCCATGGCGGACTGCAGCCCGTTCAGCATGCCGTTGACGGCAAGAGTCAGCCGGTCCACCTCAGTCCGGGGGCGGCGGGCGCGTTCCGGGTCGACGGGAACCTGCCGACCCAGGTCACCGGCGGCGATCGCCGTCGCGGTCTCGGTGATCCGGTCCAGCGGTCGCAGGCCGCGTACCAGCACCGCGCGCGCGAATCCGGCCAAGAGGATCAGTACGACGGCACCGCCGGTCATCTGGAGCAGGACGAGCCGTCGGACCGTGTCCCGGACCGGTGTCAGGGGGAGTGCGATGAGTACCGCCGCGTTGCCCACCCGTAGTGTGACCACCCGCCAGGCCCCGTCGGCGAGGGTCGTGGGCGGGCTCGTCCGACCGTCCCGGGGCGGGGCAGGGGCCCGGTCCAGCAGCGGCTCGGCAGGTGGCGCGGAACCGAGGCGGGTCAGCGTGCCGTCCTGCTGCCGGATCTCCACCAGGTAGTCGGTCGGCGTGACGACCGCGTGGAACGCACCGCCGGGCACGCCGGAGAGCACCTCGAATCGCTGCCGGGCGAGGGCCGCCGCCGCGGACAGCTGGTCGTCGGTACGGGCCAGCAGGTAGGCGCGCAGGGCAAACGTGCTGACGACTCCCGCCGTCAGCAGGGCGACGGTGGTCAGCAGCACCATGCCGACGAGCAGGCTGCGTCGTAGCGGCAGCCGGTTCACTCGGCGCTCCGCAGCGCGTACCCGAAACCGCGCTGCGTGACGATCAACTGCGGCCCGTACGGGTCGAGCTTGCGCCGCAGGTAGCCGATGTAGGTGTCCACGACGTTGGAGGCGCCGCCGAAGTCGTAACTCCACACCGCCTCGAGGATCTGGGTGCGCGACAGCACCCGACCCGGGTTGAGCATCAGGTAGCGCAGCAGCTTGAACTCGGTCGGGGACAGCGTCAGCGGATGTCCGGCCCGGCGGACCTGACAGGCGTCCTCGTCCAGTTCCAGGTCGGCGTAGCGGAGCGTCCCGGTGGCCGGCGCGGAGCCGGTGGCGGGCCCGATCCGACGAAGGACCGCCCGCACCCGGGCGACCAGTTCGTCGACCGAGAACGGCTTGGTGACGTAGTCGTCGCCCCCGAACGTGAGACCGGAGATCTTGTCGCGGGGCGCGTCCCGCGCGGTCAGGAAGACGATGCCGAGCTGATGGCCGCTCGCCCGGAGCTGTCGGCACACGGCGAAGCCGTCACCGTCGGGCAGCAGCACGTCGAGCACCACGAGCTGTGGCGGGCGTTGCTCAGCCTGCCGTAACGCCTCGGCAACGGTGCCGGCGGTGGCCACCTCGAAGCCATGGAAGCGCAGCACCGTCGAGACCAGGTCGACGATGTTCGGCTCGTCGTCCACGACCAGGACCCGGGTAGCGCTCATCGCACCGCCATCAGAGCATGCCCGGATGAGAATTCGATGAGAAGCGGTGAGGATCGCCCGGCGATGCGAGCCGGACGCGCGCGTACGGCGACCGCCCGGTCGGCGGGGCCCGCCGGCAGCTCACCTACCGGCGGGTGCCGGCTGCCGGGCGACCAGCCCGACGGCGGGGTCGTAGCGGACCGGAACGGGATCGCTGAGTTCCCCGACGAACTCGCCGTCGGCGTGCTCGACGAAGCCGATGAGGGACCAGCCGTCGCCGTCGGGGACCAGGCGGGGCGCGTACAGGTGCGGTTGGGCGACCGGCCGGGCGGCGGCGATGTCCCAGGGCCCGCGCACGGTGGGCCCGGTGGCGACCCAGAGCCGCGACCCGGACTCCTGCCCGGGGGCGAAGGCGTTTGTGCAGAACAGCAGCAGCGGCTGTCCGTCGACGACGGCGACCTGCGGCACCTCCAGGTGACCGAAGCCGGCCGGCGTGGACAACGGCGGCCGGACCGTCCAGTTGACCAGGTCGGGGGAGGTCGCGTGACCGACGACGCCACGCGCGTCGCCCGGCCCGTGGTTGGCTCGGGCGGTGATCAGCATGTGCCAACCGTCGCCGTCGGGGTCCGGAAAGACCCACGGATCGCGCCAGGCCTGCTCGTACCACATGTCGCGGTCGAGCAGTTCGTACCAGGTCGGATCGGCTTCGAGCAGCGGCGCGTCGCCGTGCCGGTGCCAGGTGTCCAGGTCGTCGGAGACGGCCAGACCGATGCGCTGGACCAACCCGTCCTCGGCCCGGCCGACCCCGGTGTAGAACAGGTACCACCGCCGATCCGGGCCGCGCACCGTGCAGCCGGTCCAGGTCGCCAGGTCGTCCCAGGCGGGCGCGTCGGCGGGGACGAGGGCGTCGGCGCCGAGTTGCCAGGAGCGCAGGTCGGTGGAGACCGCGTGGCCGATCGAGGCGCGCCGGTGACGGCGGTGCGGGTCGAGCAGGGCCCGGGAGGCGCGCAGGAAGAACGCGTGCCAGCGGCCGTCGTCGTCCTGGGCGTACCAGCTGTCCCACACCCAGTGGTCGGGCAGTCGAAGCATGGCCGGAAACGTACCAGTGAATCGGTTTAGCGACTACCGCGGGTAGGGCCCGTGCCGGCGGGGGGACGGTTGGGCTCAGCCGGCGGGCGCGGCCACGGACCGCCGCCGGCGCAGCGGCATCGGGACGAACGACGCGGCACCGGCGACACCGTCGAGCAGCACCTCCACCGCCCGGCGGCCCATCTGCTCGTGCGGCAGGGCCGCGGTGGACAGCCCCGGCCGCAGCCACGCGGCGATCGGGTCGTCGTCGAAGGAGATCACCGAGAGGTCGCCGGGAATGGTGAGGCCGGCCTCGCCGAGCGCCTGGTACGCGCCGAAGGCGAGCCGGTCGTTCATGCAGATCACCGCGCTCGGTCGGGTCGGGCGGTCCAGCAGCGTACGCATGGCGGTGTAGCCGTGTTCCGGCAGCCACTCCGGGCAGAAGCCCTCGGCGAGCAGCGAGACACCGGCGGCGGCGAGCGTGTTCCGGATGCCGCGCAGCCGGGCGTCGGCGGCCAGCGATATCTCCGGGTCGCGCTCCTTCTGCCGGTTCCGGCCGATCAGGGCGATCCGGTCCCGGTGACCGTTGGCGAGCAGCGTCTCGGCGACCATCGCGCCGGCTCCCTCGTCATCGGGCAGCACGCAGGGCAACGACTCCGGACTCGTCGCGTTGAGCAGCACCACCGAGCCGCCGAGGATGGCCGGCGGCACCGCCAGGCGGCGGGTCGCCATGGCCGCGTAGATCACGCCGTCGACCTGGCGGTCGAGGATGGCCTCGATGGCGTACCGCTCGAACGTCGCGTCGCCCTGCGTCTCGGTGATCAGCAGGACGTGGTCGCGCTCGCGGGCGGCGTCCAGCGCGCCGCGGATGAGGCCACCGGCGAAGCGGGTGGTGGCGACGATGTCGGAGACGAACGCGATGGTGGCGGTCTTGCGGGTCCGCAGGCTGCGGGCGGCCACGTTGGGTCGGTAGCCGAGTTCCTCGGCGGCCGCGAAGACCCGCTGGTGTGCCTCGGCGGAGAGCCGGGTGCCCTCGCGACCGTTCAGCACCATCGACGCGGCGGTCTTGGACAGGCCGGCCCGTCGCGCCACGTCGGCCAGTGTCGCTCTCTCCCGACCCATTGCGTCCTCCGATCACGGCGGTCCGTCCCGACGCCGCCGTCGTCCCATCATGATGGGTCGAGTCGTTCACGTGGTCACCGGCGGTGTGGTCAGCCTGACCGGGCGGCTGGTGAACCATCTGTTTCCAGACCGTTGCGAACTCGTCCTTGACACTCCCCGGCGACGCGCGCATGCTCTGCTAAATCAGTTTAGCGACGTGGTTTCACCTCTGCGGTGGACGCCTTCGCGTCTTCCGACGTCATATTGGGTACCGCGGGCCGCGAGCCGGGTCAGGCACGCGACGTTGCGACACGTGGTGGCCGGTGGGCCGGGCTTGTGGCGGGCGCCACGGACGGCCGTCGACCGGTCCGGCGCGCGGATTGAGTCAAGGAGCATGAGGTGCCGGAGTTCTCGACAAGGTTCACCCGACGCCGGTTGGCACTGCTGGTGCCGCTACTGGGCGCCAGCCTGGCCATCAGCGCCTGTAGCGCACCGGGTTCCGAGGAGACCCCCACGGGGGACTCCGACGCACCGGTGAGCACCGAGCTGGGTACCGACCCGATCACCCTGGAAATGTACGCCGAGACCGGCTTCCCGCTGGCCAAGGCCCTCGCCGACGAGTTCACCAAGCAGCATCCGAACGTCACGTTCAACGTCCGCGAGGACCAGTTCACCGTCATCACGGAGAACGCGCCCCGGGTGCTCGCCTCGGACAACGCGCCCGACATCATCCGCCTGCCCACCATGGTCGACCTGGTCAAGGACGGGCTGCTGAAGAACCTGGACCCGTACTTCGACGCGTACGGCTGGGACAAGTTCCCCGCCTCCCAGCTGGTCCAGCTGCGCCTGTCCGACGGCGGCGCGGTGCGCGGCAGCGGCTCGCTGTACGGCATGGGCCTGGGCTACAGCGTGACCGGCGTCTTCTACAACAAGAAGCAGGCCGAGCAGGTCGGCATGACCCAGCCGCCGGCCACCATCGCCGAGTTCGAGGAACTGCTGGCCAAGGCGAAGGCGGCCAACCTGCTGCCGATCATGCAGTTCAACAAGAACACCGCCGGCATCAACTTCCCGCACCAGGCACTGCAGAACCAGTACGGCGACCCGACCGCCATCGCCGACTGGATCTTCCAGAAGCCGGGCGCGACCTTCGACACGCCGGCGGCGCTCAAGGCCACCCAGACCATCCAGAAGTGGGCCGAGGCCGGCTACTTCCCGAAGGACGCCAACGCCATCGACTACACGGCCATGATGGGCGAGTTCCAGAAGGGCAACGGCCTGTTCATGTTCAACGGCGACTGGGAGTCGGGCAACCTGGACAAGAACATGGCCGGCGAGGTCGGCTTCTTCCTGTTCCCGGGTGAGACCGCCGACGCCAAGCGGGTCGCGATGTCCGCGCCGAACACGTTCGGCGTCGGCGCCAAGGCCAAGAACCCCGACGCCGCGGCCTTCTTCCTCAACTGGGTGCACACCAACGACAAGGCCCGGGAGATCTCGGTCAACGTCGGCGGCTCGCACCCGGGCGGCCCGGCCGACCTCGCCCTGCCGCCGGTGTCGGAGGGCACCGTGCTCGCCGAGACGCTCAAGGCGTCCCAGCAGCTCGGCGCGGACAACGGCGCGGTCGACTTCACCGCGAACGCCACCGGCGGCATCTTCGCCGCCGCCATCACCCCCGAGATGCAGAAGCTGATCGCCGGCCAGCAGACCCCGGAGGGGTACGTCAAGGCGGTCCAGGCCGAGTACGAGAAGGAACTGTCCCGATGACGTCTGCCCTCGGCAGCGCCCCGGCCGGGTCGGACACCGCGTCCCGACCCGGCCGGGGGGACACCCGGTCACCCGCGCGGCCCCACCGGAAGCGGTGGGGCCGCACGGTCCGGTGGTCCGGGTGGCTCTGGGTCCTGCCCGCCCTGATCATGTACGGCGTCTTCGTGCTGCGTCCGCTCGTGCTGACCATGCAGTACTCGCTGTACGACTGGAACGGCATCGGCGCGGCCCGCTGGGCGGGGCTGGACAACTACCTCACGGTCTTCACCGACCGGGACCTGTTGAAGATCATCTCGAACGCGTTCATTCTGATCATCTTCTTCAGCTTCATCCCGGTCCTGCTCGGCCTGCTGGTGGCCAGCCTGGTCCGGCGGATCACCACCGGCCCGGCCGGCACCATGGTCCGCACCGTGCTGTTCCTGCCCCAGGTGATCCCGCTCGTCGCGGCCGGCATCGCCTGGAGCTGGGTGCTCTCCACCAACGGACTGGTCAACCAGGCGTTGCGGGCCGTCGGGCTGGACGGCGTCACCCGGGCCTGGCTCGGCGACTTCGACACCGCGCTGCCGGCGGTGGGCGTCATCGGCACCTGGGTCATGCTCGGCCTCTGCACGATCCTGCTGATCACCGGAATGAGCAAGATCGATCCCTCGCTCTACGAGGCCGCCCGCATCGACGGCGCCGGCCCGGTGCGGGAGTTCTTCGCGGTGACCCTGCCCAGCCTGCGCCAGGAGATCGGCATCTGCCTGACCGTGACCATCATCGCGGCGCTGGCCAGCTTCGACATCGTCTACATCTCCACCAGCGGTGGCCCGGGAATCCAGACCACCGTGCCGGGCCTGGAGATCTATCGGCTCGCCTTCTCCCAGCGTCAGGTCGGCCTCGCCTCGGCCCTCGCGGTGGTGCTGATGGCGCTGGTGCTGGTGTGCGTACTGCCGATCCAGCGGCTGACCAGGGGAGAGAAGTGATGAACCTGACCACCCGCAGCGAGCGGCTGACCGGACGCATCTTCCTGATCGCGCTGGTCGTGGTCACCCTGCTGCCGTTCCTGAGCATGCTGTCGGCGGCCCTGCAACCACGCGGCACCGTACCCACCGGCCTGGCCTGGCCCAGCGACCCGCAGTGGGGCAACTTCGCCGACGCCTTCACCGCCGCCAACATGGGCGCGCTGCTGAAGTCCAGCGCGCTGATCGTGGCCGGGGTGGTACCGGTCGGCGTGCTCATCGCGACCATGGCCGGCTTCGGCCTCGGACACCTGCGGGTGCCCGGCGGTCACCTCGCCTTCGGACTGCTGCTGCTCGGCCTGACCCTGCCCTTCGAGGCGGTGGTCACCCCGCTGTACTACCAGATGCGGGACCTCGGCCTGCTCAACACCCGCTGGGCGATCATCCTGCCGTTGATCGGTCTCTACATGCCGTTCGCGGTCTTCTGGATGCGTGCCCACTTCATCAACGTGCCCCGGGAACTGTCCGAGGCGGCGCGGGTGGACGGCAGCAACACCTGGCAGCTGTTCTGGCGGGTGCACGTACCACTGGCCCGGCCGGCCATCGCCTCGCTGACCATCCTGTTGTTCCTGTGGACCTGGAACCAGTTCCTGCTCGCCATCGTGCTCGTCGACGATGCGACGAAGCGGACCATGGCCGGCGCTCTCGGTGCCTTCCAGGGGCAGTGGGGAACCGATCTGGTGCTGTTGTGCGCTGGCTCGTTGCTCATCCTCACGCCTACCCTCATCGTGTTCCTGATCTTCCAGCGACAGTTCATCAAGGCCCTGCTCCAGGGCTCCGTGAAGGGATAGCGGGTTGAGCGACACCCAGATCCACGGTGACGTCGACGACGGCTTCGGCCGGGTCGCCGACGTGTTTCGGGACAACTTCACCCACCGGCAGGAGGTGGGCGCCGCGGTCGCCGTCTACCTGCGGGGCCGCAAGGTCGTCGACCTGCACGGTGGGCTGGCCGACGCCCGGTCGGGACGCCGGTGGAACGCGGGCACACCCGCCGTCGTCTTCTCCTGCACCAAGGGGATCATGGCGATCTGCGCGTACCTGCTGGTGCAGGAGGGGCGGCTGGACCTCGACGCGCCGGTCACCCGCTACTGGTCGGAGTTCGGCCAGCACGGCAAGGCGGAGATCCCGGTCCGGTGGCTGCTCACCCACCAGTCCGGCCTGCCGGCGCTGGACAAGCCCTTCACCCGCGAGGAGGTGCTGGCCTGGGAGCCGGTGATCAGGGCGATCGAGGCGCAGACTCCACTGTGGAAGCCGGGCACCGCACACAGCTACCACGCGATCACCTACGGCTGGCTGATCGGCGAGGTGATCCGGCGGATCACCGGCGAGATGCCCGGCGCCTACTTCTCCCGGGTCCTCGGTGAGCCGCTCGGTCTGCGTACCTGGATCGGGCTGCCGGCCGCCGAACGGGACGCCGTCGCCTGGATGCTGGCACCGATCGGCGAGCCCGTGCCGGCCGGTGACCCGGTCGCCGAGCGTGGCATCACCATGGGCGGTGCCTTTGCCTTCCCCGCCGACGAGAACGGCCTGGTCAGCTTCAACGATCCGGCCATACAGGCCGCGCAGATCCCCGGTGCGGGCGCGGTGAGCACGGCCGAGAGCCTGGCCCGGCTCTACGCCGCCTGCGTCTCCGAGGTCGGCGGCGCGCGGCTGCTCAGCCCCGCGTCCGTCGACGACGCGGTCACGGTCCGGGTCAGTGGTCAGCAGGTCTACGGGCTGCCCGACGCGGGACACCGCTGGGGCACCGGGTTCCTGGTGCACTCGGAGCCCCGCCCGATGCTCGGCGTACGCAGCTTCGGCCACGACGGCGCCGGCGGGCACCTGGCCTTCGGCGACGACGCCCACCAGGTCGGCTTCGGCTACGTGGTCAACCAGATGGGCGGCTTCGACGACGAGCGGGCCAACCTGCTCTCCGCGGCGGTCCGGGACTGCCTGGGAGGCAGCTGACCGACGCGGTGGCCCGGAACCCGCTCGCCGGAGCCGGGGCACACCCGCGACCGGGATCGACGTACGGTGGGCGGATGTCGCACGCAGACGCTGAACTCGCGATCCGGGCCGCGCAGGCCGGTGCCGAGGTGGTGCGCTCGCACCACGGCACGGCGCTGGCCCAGTTCGCGAAGTCGGGTTGGGACTTCGCCACCACCGCCGACATCGAGGCGGAGCAGGCGATCCTCGGCGTGCTGCGGTCCGCGCGACCCGACGACGCCGTGCTGGCCGAGGAGAGCGGACGCAGCGGGTCGGACGGTAGCGGGCGGATCTGGTTCGTCGATCCCCTCTGCGGGACGCTGAACTTCGCCGTACACACCACGCTGGTCTCGGTGAACGTGGCCCTGCGGGTCGACGCGGAGGTCACGGCGGCGGCCGCAGTGGACCCGTTCGCTCAGGAGGTCTTCTGGACCGACGGCACCGCCGCCCGGGTGCGGTGCGGCGGTGTCGACCAGCACCTCACGCCGTCGGCGGCATCCGGGCTGGTGGACGTCAACCTCGACCCGCCCTTTCCGAACGGGCGGGTGTTCCGGGCGGCCCGGCTGCTGGCGGACGAGGGCTTCGTCGAGCGGTTTCGGCCACGGGTCGTGTCGACCACGTTGGCGTTGACCTGGGTCGCGGCCGGTCGGCGCGCCGCGTACGTCACGGACGGCCGACTGCGCGACAACGTGCACTTCGCGGCCGGCATCGCGCTCTGCGAGGCGGCCGGCTGCGTGGTGACCGGCATCGACGGTCAGCCCTGGCGCAGCGGCCTGGGCGGGCTCGTCGTGGCAGCCGACGCGGATACGCACGCCGGCCTGCTGGCGCTCGTCGCGCGGCAGCGAGAGCCGGCGTAGGGCCGGTAGCGTCGTTCCGCCGAGTCAGTCGAGGCAGAACTCGTTGCCCTCGGGGTCGGTCAGCACGATGAAGCCGGCCTCGAGCGGCGGCGCGGGCTCGACCCGGCGCAGCTGCTTGGCGCCCAACGCGACCAGCCGATCGGACTCGGCCTGCAACGCTGCCATCCGTTCCGCGCCGGTGAGCCCGGGCGCGGCCCGTACGTCGAGGTGCACCCGGTTCTTGACGACCTTGTCCTCCGGCACCTGCTGGAAGAACAACCGCGGACCGAGCCCCTCCGGGTCCTCGATGGCCGACCTGGTGTTGCGCTGCTCCGGCGGTACGCCGATCCGGGCGAGGAAGTCGTCCCACGCGGCCAGCGGGTCGGCACCGTCGGGGAGGTCGACCCCGGGCGGACCGGGATGCACGTAGCCCAGGGCGTCCCGCCAGAACGTGGACAGCGCCGTCGGGTCGTGGGCGTCGAAGGTGACCTGGATCTGGCGGCTCATCGGGCGGCTCCAATCGGTTCGCGTCCAGGCGACCAATGTGCCAGGCGGGGCCGACATTCCGAGGCGCGACCGTGGTGGCGGGCGGTGACGCTGACGGCCCGGTTCCTCCCGATGGCGGCCGCAACAAGCTAGCAATCTCAGTGTTATCGATGTTAGCGTTCGCAGCGAGCGCCTCCGCACCCGGAGTGACGGCCATGGTCGCGCTGATGTGATCGCCAACATCGGCGGCCGCGAACCACTCGGCTGTCGCGCGCCGGGTCGCCGGCCACCCGCGGGTCACCGGGACGGCGGGTTTCCGCGCCGACGAGCCGCCGGGCTCTCGGCGGGCTGGGAGTGCCGTTCGTTGGCGCAATAAATCTGATGTCTGTGGCGGCGAGGTTGATCGTCACGCGGGTATTTGCGCGATCTCGGGCGTTGACGTCACATGTCTGGAAGCCCTAACGTCTGATGTCTGAGTCACGTGAACTCCACCACCCGCCACCCGTGTCTTGGAGGGATCGCCATGTCCCGTACCCGGTCCTTCGTCGCACGCTGGCGGCCGTTGTCGGCGCGGGTCGGGCCGGGCCTCGTGGCCGATCGGTGGAGCAGGGACGGCAGTACGAATCCGCGGTGGACCACTGCCCCCACATGACCCCCTTCGCACATCACGTCCGACGAGTGCCCCGTCGCGGCCCGACCGGGTCACCGCGTCGCCCTTGGCGTGACGTCCCGGATATGGAGGAACGACCATGAGAAGCAGGGCACTGACGAGCATGGGGCTGACGCTGCTGCTCGGCGCGTCGGTCACCTTCGCCGCCGGGTGCGGTGACGGCGCGGCCGACGGCACCGGATCGGGCGGCTCACAGGTCGTCGGGGTCGACTACCCCCGCTCCGACACGGACTTCTGGAACTCCTACATCAAGTACGTCCCGCAGTTCGCCGACGAACTGGATGTCGAGATCAAGACCACCAACTCGCAGAACGACATCGCCAACCTGATCTCGAACACCCAGGCCTTCATCAGCCAGGGCGTCAAGGGTGTGGTGATGGCGCCGCAGGACACCGCGGCCATCGCGCCGACGCTGTCCCAGCTGGACAGCAAGAAGATCCCGGTGGTCACCATCGACACCCGGCCGGACACCGGCAAGGTGTTCATGGTCGTCCGTGCCGACAACCGCGCCTACGGCATCAAGGCCTGCCAGTTCCTCGGCACCAAACTCGGCGGCAAGGGCAAGGTCGTCATGCTCCAGGGCGGCCTGGACTCGATCAACGGCCGGGACCGCACCGAGGCGTTCAACGAGTGCATGCAGCAGCAGTTCCCCGACATCACCGTGTTCGGCGAGGCCACCGACTGGAAGGCCGACGTGGCGGCGTCGAAGCTGCAGACCCGGTTCGCGTCGGACCCGGACATCAAGGGCATCTACATGCAGTCCTCGTTCGCCCTCTCCGGCACCCTCCAGATCCTCAAGCAGCGGGGTCTCCAGGTGCCGCCGAGCGACCCGAAGCACGTCTTCGTGGTCTCCAACGACGGCATCCCCGAGGAGCTGAAGAACATCGGCGAAGGGCTGATCGACGCCACCGTCAGCCAGCCGGCCGACCTCTACGCCAGGTACGGCCTGGAGTACGTGCAGGCGGCGATCGAGGGCGAGACGTTCCAGCCCGGCCCGACCGAGCACGGCAGCACCATCATCCAGGTACGCGACGGCCTGCTGGAGGACCAGTTGCCGGCGCCGCTGGTGACGCTTGACGGTGCGCCGATCGCCGGTGAGCCCACCCTGAAGTTCGACGACCCGTCCCTGTGGGGCAACAACGCATGAGCGCCACCCCGAGTGGGCCGGCCGACGGGCTGGGCGATGCCGACCAGCCCGTCGTGGAGGCCGTGCAGATCATCAAACGGTTCGGGTCGACGGTCGCGCTGGCCGACGCCGGCATCGTGGTCCGCCGTGGCGAGACGCACGCCCTGGTCGGGCGCAACGGCGCCGGCAAGTCCACACTGGTCAGCATTCTCACCGGGTTGCAGGCCGCCGACGACGGCGCGGTGGCCTTCGACGGACGTCCGGCCCCGCCGCTCGGTGACCGGGACGCCTGGCGCAGCCGGGTCGCCTGCGTCTACCAGAAGTCCACGATCATCGGCAGCCTCACCGTGGCGGAGAACCTCTTCCTCAACCGGCACGCCCGTGGCCGCGCCGGGTTGATCCGCTGGTCGCGGCTGCGCCGTGCGGCGGAGCAGTTGCTGGCGGAGTGGTCGGTGGAGGTCGACGTACGTCAGCCCGCGTCGACGCTCTCCGTCGAGCAGCGGCAGTTCGTCGAGATCGCCCGGGCGCTGTCCTTCGGCGCCCGGTTCATCATCCTCGACGAGCCGACCGCCCAGCTCGACGGCGCCGGCATCAACCGGCTGTTCACCCGGATCCGGCAGTTGCGGGAGCAGGGGGTGACCTTCCTGTTCATCAGCCACCACCTTCAGGAGATCTACGAGATCTGCGACCAGGTGACGGTGTTCCGCGACGCCCGGCACATCCTCACCGCCCCGGTGGCGCAGCTGAACCGCCCGGCGCTGGTCGCCGCGATGACGGGTGAGGACGTGACCATGCCGGAGGCCGAGCACCGGCCGCTGCCCTCCGACGCTCCGGTGCTGCTGTCCGTGCGCGATCTGGTCACCGCCTCCGGCTCCGAGCTGTCCGTCGAGGCACGGGCCGGCGAGGTGGTCGGAATCGCCGGTGGCGGCGGCAGCGGCAAGGTCGAGGTCGCCGAGGCGATCGTCGGGTTGGCCCGGCCGGCGGGCGGGACGGTGGTCGTCGACGGTCGGGCGCTGCGTCCCGGCAGTGTGCCCGACGCCCTCGACGCGGGCGTCGGGCTGGTACCGCAGGACCGGCACCGCGAAGGACTGGTGCCGCTGCTGTCCATCGCCGAGAACGTCACCATGACCGTGCCGGACCGGATCGGTCGGCGGGGTCTCATCTCGCCGGGCCGGCGTGACGCCCTGGCCCGGGACACCATCGCCGACCTGGCGATCAAGGCCGCCGGGCCGCAGGTGCCGGTCTCCGAGCTGTCCGGGGGCAACCAGCAGAAGGTGGTGATGGGCCGGGCGCTGGCCAGCGATCCGAAGCTGCTGGTCCTGATCACCCCGACCGCCGGGGTGGACGTGCGTTCCAAGCAGACCCTGCTGGGAGTCGTCGAGGAGGTACGCCGCCGCGGCACCGGCGTGCTCGTCGTCTCCGACGAACTCGACGACCTGCGGATCTGTGATCGCGTACTGGTGATGTTCCAGGGCCGGGTCGTCCGCGAGATGTCCCACGGCTGGAGCGACAACGAGCTGGTAGCCGCCATGGAAGGGGTGGATCTTCACCATGTCTGAGACGCTCTCCACCACCGCGCGGCCGGCCGCCACGCCGCCACCGCCCCGGCCTGCCGCGTCGCGGAGCCTGGCCATCGCCCGGCTACGGGACCTGGCGCTGGTGCCGGCGATCATCGCCGTCGCGATCGTCGGGTCCATCGTCAGCCCGGTCTTCCTCAGCACCGACAACATCATCAACGTGCTGCAGAGCATGTCGGAGATCGCCATCGTGGTCCTCGCCCAGACCATCGTGCTGATCACCGGCAAGATGGACCTGTCGCTGGAGTCCACCTTCGGCCTTGCCCCGGGCATCGCCGCCTGGCTGGTGGTGGATCCCGCGTTGACCCGGGGACTCGGTCTCGACGTGCTACCGGACGCCTGGGCGGTTCCGGTCGTGCTGCTCGTCGGCGCCCTCGTCGGTGCCTTCAACGGGCTGCTCATCGTCCGCTTCGGCCTCAACGGCTTCGTCGTCACGCTGGGCATGCTGATCGTCCTACGCGGCCTGCTCACCGGTATCTCCGGTGGCCAGACGTTCTTCATGCTGCCCGAGTCGATGACCTATCTCGGCTCCGCCAGCTGGGTCGGCGTACCGGCCTCGATCTGGCTGTCGCTGCTGCTGTTCGCCGCCGGGATCGTCGTTCTCGGCTACACCCGGGCGGGCCGGGCGTTGTACGCGATCGGCGGCAACGCCGACGCGGCCCGGGCGGCGGGCATCCGGACCGACCGGGTGCTCTGGCTGACGCTCATCGTGGCAAGTGTGCTGGCGGCGCTGGCCGGGCTACTGATCAGTGGCCGGCTCGCGGCGGTGCCGTCGGCCCAGGGCAGCGGCGCCATCTTCCAGGTCTTCGCGGCGGCGGTGATCGGCGGCGTCAGCCTCAACGGCGGCAAGGGCAGCGTCTTCGGCGCCTTCACCGGCGTCCTGCTGCTCTTCATGATCATTAACGTGCTGACCCTGGCCGGGGTGCCCGCACAGTGGACGAACTTCCTCAACGGCACCGTCATCCTGGTGGCCCTGGTGGTGTCCCGCATCACCGGAGGCAAGGCACAGACGTGAGGCGGCCTGTTCGTCGGGCCCACCGCGAGGCAGGCAACCACGCCCACCCGCTCGATCCCTCAGGAGTTACCGGTGAGTGAGCGCATCTCGTCCGTAGAGACCATCGACGTACGGTTCCCCACGTCCCGGCATCGGGACGGGTCGGACGCGATGAACCCGTTCCCCGACTACTCCGCCGCGTACGTGGTGTTGCGGACCTCGGCCGGCGCCGAGGGGCACGGCCTGGTCTTCACCGTGGGCCGGGGCACCGACCTTCAGGTCGCGGCGGTGCGGGCCCTCGCCCCGATGGTGGTCGGCCAGCGCGTCGACGAGGTGGTCGCCGACCCGGGCTCACTGGCCCGCCGGCTCGTCGGCGACAGCCAGATCCGCTGGCTCGGGCCCGAGAAGGGGGTCGTGCACATGGCCGCCGGTGGTCTGGTCAACGCGGTGTGGGACCTCGCGGCCCGGCGGGCGGAGAAACCGTTGTGGAAGCTGCTCGCCGACCTCACCCCGGAGCAGTTGGTCGCCCAGGTCGACTTCCGCTACCTGCGTGACGCCCTCACCGAGGACGAGGCGGTGGCGCTGCTGCGTACCGCCGAGGGCGGGCGGGCCGAGCGCGAGCGGCTACTGCGGGCCGAGGGCTACCCCGCCTACACCACCACCCCCGGCTGGCTGGGCTACGACGACGAGAAGCTGGCCCGGCTCTGCCGGGAGGCCGTCGAGGACGGCTACCGGCTGATCAAGCTCAAGGTGGGCGGGAACCTGACCGACGACGTACGCCGGATGGGCATCGCCCGACGCGTCGTCGGGCCGGACATCCAGATCGCGGTGGACGCGAACCAGATCTGGGGAGTGCCCGAGGCGATCCGCTGGATGCGGGAGCTGGCCGAGTTCGACCCGTACTGGATCGAGGAGCCGACCTCGCCGGACGACGTGCTCGGGCACGGCGCCGTGCGCAAGGCGCTCGCCCCGGTCAAGGTGGCCACCGGCGAGCACGTGCACAACGCGGTCATGTTCAAGCAGCTGCTCCAGGCCGATGCCGTCGACGTGGTGCAGATCGACGCCTGCCGGGTCGCCGGCGTGAACGAGAACCTGGCGGTCCTGCTGCTCGCCGCGAAGTTCGGGGTGCCGGTCTGCCCGCACGCCGGGGGAGTGGGGCTGTGCGAGCTGGTGCAGCACCTGGCCCTGTTCGACTTCGTCGCGCTCAGCGGCAGCACCGAGGGCCGGGCCATCGAGTACGTCGACCACCTGCACGAGCACTTCGCCGATCCGGTACGCGTCAGCGGCGGACGCTACCTCGCGCCCGACGCACCCGGCATGAGCGCACGGATCCTGCCGGACTCGTTGGCGCGCTACCGCTACCCCGACGGCCCGGCGTGGGCCGACGCCGAGGTCCTGGCGGGAGCGCCGACATCATGACCACCCATGCGGTCCGGGACCACGGCAAGGCGGTTCATCTGATGTCTGGCTCGGCTCGGTCGATCGGGCCGCTACCCGTCCGACGGCTTCGCGCCGAGCACGGTACGCAGCCACGCCTCGGAGGTGTTGACGTGCAACAGGGCGCTGGCCTGTGCCAGCAACTGGTCACGCGCACGCAGCGCGAGGTAGATGGTGTGATGCTCCTCGATGGTCTGGTGTGCCGCGTTGCCCTCGATCAACCCGCGCCACACCCGGGCCCGCAGCGTACGACCGGAGAGCCCGTCCAGCAGCGACGTGAGGGTCTCGTTGCCGGTGGTGGCGATGACGGTGTGGTGGAAAGCGGCGTCGAACTGGATCAACTTCTCGGCGTCGTCGGCCGCCGCGCGCATGTCCTGCAGGATCCGGCCCAGCTCGTCGAGGTCGGTGTCGGTCATCCGCAGCGCCGCCAGGCCGGTCGCCATCGGCTCCAGCATCCGGCGTACCTCCATGACCTCCAGGAGCGTGTCGTCGCGCAGCAACTCCACCGCGACGCCGAGCCCTTCGAGCAGCAGCCGGGGGGCGAGACTCGTCACGTACGTGCCGTCGCCGCGCCGCACGTCGAGCACCCGAGCCGATTCGAGCACCTTGACCGCTTCCCGGACCCCACTGCGCGAGAGCCCCATCTGCGCGGCCAGTTGCGGTTCCGGTGGCAGCCGTGCCCCCGGAGGCAGCTCACCGCTCTGGATCATGCTCCGGATCTTCGCGATCGCGTCGTCGGTCAGTGCCATCCACGCCCCCTTCGGACCGGTCGACCGGGCGCCGGCCTGACGCCGGTGCCCAGGACCGGCATCGGCGACCCCGACCACTATAGAGACATCGGACGTTTGTCGGCGACGCTGCGCACTCGCCGTGCGGCTGCCGGGACCAGGGCCAACCGACCCCACCGAAAGGGTGCGACGTGCGACGTTACGGCATGGTGATCCGGCTCAGGCCGGAGCACCGGGAGACCTACCTGCGGCTGCACGCCGCGGTCTGGCCCGGTGTCGAGCAGACGCTGCGCGACGGGAACATCCGCAACTTCACCATCTTCCTCCACGGCGACCTGTTGTTCGGTTACTACGAGTACGTCGGCGACGATCACGACGCCGACCAGCGTCGCATGGCCGACGACCCGCAGACGCAGGCGTGGTGGAAGCTGACCGATCCGTGCCAGGAGTCTCTCGCCGAGCCCGGCTCGGGGCACTGGTGGGCCCCGATGCGGGAGATCTGGCACCTGACCGAGGAGGCGCCCTGAGCTGACCCGCCGGAACCGCCGCGCCGCTGACCGGTGTCCGGCCGCCCGTCCCCGCCGGGCTGTCGCCGAGCGCGCCGAACCGGGTCGACGTTGACGCCGACCCATCAGGGCGGGTGCACACATCTGATGAATATCGTGGAGCGAGTCGCTCGCCCGATGGGTGGCCCGGCACGACCGGGCCGCTGCGGGGCGCGATAGCGCTGTGCCTTGACTCGCCCAATGCCTGGTAAGGACAGGTTGTCTGGTCGGCGGAGGAGTCGCCGAGGGCTCGAATCGACCGTTGCCTATTGCGCTGCCCGGCGATAACATTCGCGAAACACATCAGACGTATGAGCCGTTCTGGGCCTGCCGGCGATCAGTGAGGCTTCGCCTGGCCGGATCGGTCACGGTTGGAGGATCGATGTCAGACCTGACTCGACGGCAGGCTCTCAAGATCGGTGCGGCGGGTGCCGGTGGCGCCCTGCTGCCGCTGCCGTGGACGGCCGTGGCCCGGGCGGACTCGGCGGCACCGCCGCAGGTGCTGGCCGCCGGTGACCTGGCGCTCTGGTACGACGAGGCCGCCGGCACCGACTGGCTGCGGGCGCTGCCGATCGGTAACGGCCGCCTCGGTGCCATGGTCTTCGGCAACGTCGACGCGGAACGGCTGCAGCTCAACGAGGACACCGTCTGGGCCGGCGGACCGCACGACCCGAGCAACCCCCGTGGGCTGGGCGCGCTGGCCGAGATCCGGCGCCTGGTGTTCGCCAACCAGTGGAGCCAGGCTCAGAACCTGATCAACCAGAACATGCTCGGCAACCCGGTCGGGCAGTTGGCGTACCAGACCGTCGGCAACCTCCGGCTGAGCTTCCCGACCTCCGGCGGGGCGTCGCAGTACAACCGGCACCTGGACCTGACCACCGCGACGACGAGCGTGTCGTACGTGATGAACGGTGTGCGGTACCAGCGGGAGACCTTCGCCAGCGCACCGGACCAGGTCATCGCGATGCGGCTGACCGCCGACCGGGCCGGCTCGATCACCTTCACCGCCACGTTCGACAGCCCGCAGCGGACCTCCGTGTCCAGCCCGGACGGCACCACCATCGCCCTGGACGGCGTCTCCGGCAACCAGGAGGGCGTCAACGGCGCGGTGCGTTTCCTGGCGTTGGCCAACGCCACCGTCAGCGGCGGCACCGTGAGCAGCTCCGGTGGCACGTTGCGGGTCACCGGTGCCACCAGCGTGACCCTGCTGGTCTCGATCGGCTCCAGCTACGTCAACTACCGCAACGTCGGCGGGGACTACCAGGGCATCGCACGGCGTCACCTCACCGCCGCGCGGGCCAGCAGCTACGACCAGCTGCGCGCTCGGCACGTCGCCGACTACCAGGCGCTGTTCGGGCGGGTCAGCCTCGACCTGGGGCGCACCTCCGCCGCTGACCAACCGACCGACGTGCGGATCGCGCAGCACAACAGCGTCAACGATCCGCAGTTCTCCGCACTGCTGTTCCAGTTCGGGCGGTACCTGCTGATCTCGTCCTCCCGGCCGGGCACCCAGCCGGCAAACCTCCAGGGCATCTGGAACGACTCGCTGACCCCGGCCTGGGACTCGAAGTACACCATCAACGCCAATCTGCCGATGAACTACTGGCCGGCCAACACCACGAACCTGTCCGAGTGCCACGAGCCGGTCTTCGACATGGTTCGGGACCTCGCGGTGGCCGGGGCCCGCACCGCGCAGGTGCAGTACGGTGCCGGCGGCTGGGTCACCCACCACAACACCGACGCCTGGCGCGCCACCTCCGTGGTCGACGGGGCCTTCTGGGGCATGTGGCAGACCGGCGGCGCCTGGCTGGCCACCCTGATTTGGGACCACTACCTGTTCACCGGGGACGTCGAGTTCCTCCGGGCGAACTATCCGGCGATGAAGGGCGCGGCGCAGTTCTTCCTCGACACCCTGGTGACCGAGCCGAGCCTCGGCTACCTGGTGACCAACCCGTCGAACTCACCGGAGATCGGCCACCACGCCGACGCCAGCGTCTGCGCGGGGCCCACGATGGACAACCAGATCCTGCGGGATCTCTTCGACGGATGCGCCCGGGCCAGCGAGATCCTCAACACCGACGCCACCTTCCGGGCACAGGTCCGGGCCACCCGGGACCGGCTCGCGCCGAACCGCATCGGGTCGCGCGGCAACATCATGGAGTGGCTCTACGACTGGGTCGAGACCGAACGGAACCACCGTCACATCTCGCACCTCTACGGGCTGGCACCCAGCAACCAGATCACCCGGCGCGGCACCCCCCAGTTGTTCGAGGCGGCCCGGCGCACCCTGGAGATCCGGGGCGACGACGGCACCGGCTGGTCGCTCGCCTGGAAAATCAACTTCTGGGCGCGGATGGAGGAGGGCAACCGGGCCCATGACCTGATCCGCTTCCTGGCCACCCCGGCCCGGCTCGCGCCGAACATGTTCGACCTGCACCCGCCGTTCCAGATCGACGGCAACTTCGGCGCCACCGCCGGCATCGCGGAGATGCTGCTGCACAGCCACGTCGGCGAGCTGCACATCCTGCCGGCGCTGCCGGCGGCCTGGCCCAACGGACGGGTCAGCGGCCTGCGCGGCCGGGGCGGTCACACCGTCGGCATCACCTGGAGCAACGGCCAGGCCACCGAGATTCTCGTCCGGCCGGACCGGGCCGGCACCGTCCGGCTGCGAGGCCGGATGTTCACCGGCAACCACACCGTCGTCGACACCGCCGACGGCACCCCGGCCCGGACCACGAAGGTCGAGAACGACCTGATCGAGGTCACCGTCGCTGCGGGGCGCACCTACCGGGCCACCGGTTCCGGCGGCACGCCCACCGCGCCGCCGCTGGAGCAGAGCTTCACCAACGTCAGCACCACCAACGACAACAACACCGGCGCCGGCAACTTCGACGGCAACGGGGCCACCCTCTCCGCGCAGGCCCTGGCGCAGGCCGGGGTCACGCCGGGCAGCACGTTGAGCCGCAACGGGGTCACCTTCCGCTGGCCGAACGTGGCACCGGGCGGTGCGGACAACGCCATCGCCTCCGGGCAGTCGATCGGTCTGACCGGCACGGGCCGGACGCTCGGCTTCCTCGCCACCGGCACCTACGGGGCCGTGTCGGGCACGGCCGCGGTGGTCTACGCCGACGGCACCCGGCAGACGTTCACCCTCAGCACCCCCGACTGGTACGGCGGCCCGCACGCCGGTGGCACCGCCGCCGTCGTGATGGCGTACCAGAACCGGCCCGGCAACCAGCGGCACAACACCGCCGCCTGCGTCTACTACGTCGGGGTGACGTTGCAGAACAAGCCGGTGGCCCGGGTGGAACTGCCCAACATCAGCGCACGTCCGGCGGCGAACGTGCCGACCATGCACATCTTCGCCATCGCGATCGGCGCCTGACAGCCGACGCGGATCTCCCGGGTCGCCGCCGACAGGTCCAGCGAACCCGTCCCGAAGGCTCGCCGGCCCCGACATCCCTGTCGTGGCCGGCGAGCCGGCGCGGTGGCCAGGAACGTGCCCCGGGTCGCCGGCCGGGACCTGGCCGCGACACCGCCGACGTTCCTGGCCGCCGCACTAGCCGGCCATGCTCACTTTCGCTGGGCCAGCAGCCACTGCAGGATGCTCTGGTCGTCGTACGTCGGGCCGTAGGCCGCGTGGTGGTCGGGCAGCGTGAACGCCTCGTTGCCGTACTCGGTGTAGTGCAGCAACTCGGCGATCCGCTCGGGCGTCTTGCCCTGCGCCTCGTACGCCGACCGCAGCGCCGCCCGGGAGTTGCGGGCCAGCGAGATGTTCAGCAGGTGGTCGTTGACACCGTGGGTGATCCACAGCGGGATCTCGGCGGCGGCGATCGCCGCCGCCTGGCCGGCGCTGACCTGGAAACCACCGGTGACCAGGCCGGCGGTGAACAGGTCGGGACGCTTGGCGAACGCCTCCCACAGCAGCCGCGAGCCGTAGGAGACGGTGGTGGCGTACACCCGCTCGGTGTCCACCGCGTGGTCCTTGCTGAACTGCTCGACCAGCTTGACCAGCAGCTCCGCCTCGGCCACGTCGCCCACCCGCTGGTGCTGCGGAGCGAGCACGATGACGTCCTCGCGGCTGCCGGTGACGCTCGGCTGGAGCCAGGCCGTCGCCGGGATGTCGGCGGCGATCTGCACGCCCGTGTTGTCGCCGTCCCAGCCCATGCCGTGCCCGGGCAGCACGACCATCAGCGGGTACTTCCGGCCGGGCTGGTAGTTCTTCGGCAGGTGGTAGTGGTACGGCAGCACCATGCCGCCACTGAGGTACGAGCCGTAGCGGAACTCGTCGACGAGCAGGTTCACCGGTGCCTCAGTGACACCGTGCGAAGTACGCGGTGAACCCTTGGCCAGCACCGGCCCGGCACCTCTGCCCTTGCCCGGCTGGGCGTGCACGTCCTTGCGTTGGGTCACCCGGGTCGGCAGCTCCGGGTTGACCTTCACGGTGCACAGGAAGGTCGGGCACTTGGAGACGATGACCGTCCAGCCGGCGTTCTGGTCGGGGTCCAGCTCGACGATGACGTACCTGCCGGGTACCGACCGGCGGTCGGCGCGGACGGTGGCGGTGCTGTTGGTGGAGGTGTGGGTGATGGTCCGCTCGGTCAGTTTGGGCAGGTCCTCGATGGGGTTGAAGCGGAAGTTGTAGCTGGTGTCGGAGACCGCGAAGGTCGAGTTGTCCAGCTTGCGGGGGTTGACCGTCGCGCCGTACTCGACGGCGACGGCCGAGACCTTCTGGCCGTAGGTGTAGACCGTGGTGATGGGGGTGACGCTGCGGATGCCACCGCTGCCGCCGCCGTGATCCCTGGTCGCGGCGTAGGCGGCGGTGCCGGACGTGGCCAGCAGCAGCACCGCGGTGACGGAGACGAGCGTCCTGCGCAGTCTCATCGGCCCTCCTTGTTGGACGCGTCCGTCTGGTCCGGCTACGTGCCGGAGCGGCTCTGTCGAACTCCGAAACAGCGGGCGCTAAACTGATTTAGCAGAGCATCGGCGCCGACCCGGCCGGTGTCAAGGCCGCCTTGGTAACGAGGCGGAAACTCAGTGTTCACATCGAGGCGCCGCCGCGGCGTGCCGATCGCCGGCTGGTCGGGTGTGGACAAAGGGGTGTCCGTTGGCTCTGGCTTGCCGTATTCTCTGACGTCGATGACCGGCGCCCGGCCGGCCCGGGCGACCTCCCGGACGCCCCTCGTGATCAGTGCCCTGAACTGCGACGACTCGGTCGGACGGATGAGCGCGATGTTCGTTACGAGACCGTGACCGCGGGATTTCGAACCAGGTGTTGACCTAGGCATTGTGAGCGCTAACACTTGGGCCCCAAGTGCGACCCGCGCAGCCGGTGCGACGGCGCGAGTTCCAGATTGGGGAAGCCAGTGAACAGACGAGTCCTGGCCGCTCTCGGTAGCGCCGTCCTGGCGCTGAGCATGGCGGCCTGTAGCGGCGACGGCGCCGGCAGCGGCGGAAACGACAGCGACCAGCCCGGCGACCTGACCATCGGCGTCTCGATGCCGACCCAGACCTCCGAGCGGTGGATCGCGGACGGCAACTCCGTCAAGGAGAAGCTGGAAGCCAAGGGCTACCAGGTCGACCTCCAGTACGCCGGTGACGACATCCCCACCCAGTCCCAGCAGGTGGACCAGATGATCACTCGGGGTGCCGACGTGCTCATCATCGCGGCGATCGACGGCACGGCGCTGAGCGGGCAGTTGCAGGCGGCGGCCGACGCGGACATCCCGGTCATCGCCTACGACCGGCTCATCCGGGACAGCCCGAACGTCGACTTCTACGTCAGCTTCGACAACTACAAGGTCGGCGTCGCCCAG
This sequence comes from Micromonospora palythoicola, assembly GCF_036689795.1. Classification (NCBI taxonomy): domain Bacteria; kingdom Bacillati; phylum Actinomycetota; class Actinomycetes; order Micromonosporales; family Micromonosporaceae; genus Micromonospora; species Micromonospora palythoicola. Next base: position 44,397 of record NZ_JBAGKI010000028.1, read on the forward strand.
GCGACCGCCCTGCTGGTCGGTCTCGGCGTGCAGACCAAGGACGGCGCGAAGGGTGAGGCGAAGGGCCCGTTCAACATCGAGCTGTTCGCCGGGTCGCTCGACGACAACAACGCCCACTTCTTCTTCGACGGTGCGATGGACACGCTGAAGCCGTTCATCGACGACGGCACCCTGAAGGTGACCTCCGGGCAGACCAGCATCGAGCAGGTGGCGATCCTGCGGTGGCAGCAGGAGGCCGCGCAGAAGCGGATGGAGGACCTGCTGACCTCCAGCTACAACAGCGGCACCAAGGTCGACGGCGTGCTGTCGCCGTACGACGGGCTGTCCCGGGGCATCATCACCGCCCTGCAGAACGCCGGCTACAAGGGGGCGGACTTCCCGGTGGTGACCGGTCAGGACGCCGAGATCGCCTCGGTGAAGCTGATCGACGACGGGGTGCAGAGCTCCACCATCTTTAAGGACACCCGACTGCTGGCCGAGCAGGCCGTCATCGCCGCCGAGGCGTTCCTGACCGACAAGACGCCGGAGGCCAACGACACCGAGACGTACAACAACGGCGTCAAGGTCGTCCCGTCGTATCTGCTGCCGGTCCAGACGGTGTACAAGGACGACATCAAGCCGGTCCTGATCGACTCGGGCTACTTCACCGCCGAGGAGGTCGCCGCCGGCCAGGCCGGCTGACGGCACCGCCGGGCTCGGTGGCGGCGACCGCCGCCGAGCCCGGCGACACCCCTGACACCCACGACGATCTGGAGGCTCAGGATGGTGAGCACGGACGACAACATCCTCGAGATGCGTCGCATCACCAAGACCTTCCCGGGCGTGGCGGCGCTCCAGGACGTCACCCTCGCGGTACGCCGTGGGGAGATCCACGCCATCTGCGGCGAGAACGGCGCCGGCAAGTCCACCCTGATGAAGGTGCTCTCCGGGGTCTACCCCTCCGGCAGCTACGACGGCGAGATCCTCCTCGACGGCGCGCCGGTGCACTTCCGTGGCATCCGCGACAGTGAGCAGCGGGGCATCGTCATCATCCATCAGGAACTCGCCCTGGTGCCGTACCTGTCGATCGCCGAGAACATCTTCCTCGGCAACGAGCAGCGCGGGCCCGGCGGGCTGATCGACTGGAACCGCACCAACGCCGAGGCGGCGAAGCTGCTCGCCTCGGTGGGGCTGGACGAGAACCCGATGACGCCGGTGGTGCAACTCGGCGTCGGCAAGCAGCAGCTGGTGGAGATCGCCAAGGCCATCTCCAAGAAGGTGCGGCTGCTCATCCTCGACGAGCCGACCGCCGCCCTCAACGACATCGACTCGGCCCACCTGCTCGACCTGATGCGCCGCCTGCGCGACGAGGGCATCACCTGCATCATGATCTCGCACAAGCTCAACGAGATCACCTCGGTCGCCGACTCCACCACCGTGCTGCGGGATGGGCGGACGGTGGAGCGGCTCGAGATGACCTCCGGCGAGGTGACCCAGGAACGGATCATCCGTGGGATGGTCGGCCGCGACATCGACAGCTTCTACCCCGACCGGGTCTCCACGCCGGGGGAGGAGGTGTTGCGCATCGAGGACTGGTCGGTGCGCCACCCGACCCAGGACCGGCTGGTCGTCGACGGCGCGAACCTCAACGTGCGCGCCGGCGAGGTCGTCGGCATCGCCGGCCTGATGGGCGCCGGGCGGACCGAACTGGCGATGAGTGTCTTCGGGCGCGCGTACGGCCGGGACATCACCGGCCGGTTGTTCATGCACGGCCGGCAGGTGCGGGCGCGCACCGTCGCGGAGGCCATCGGCAACGGCATCGCGTACGCGACGGAGGACCGCAAGCGCTTCGGCCTGAACCTCATCGAGGACATCCGGCGCAACATCTCGGCCGCCGGGCTGCGCCGGCTCGCCCGGCTGGGCTGGGTGCACGACAACGAGGAGATCAAGGTCGCCGAGACGAGCCGGCGCGACATGAACATCAAGGCGCCGAGCGTGATGTCGGTCGTGGGCAAGCTGTCCGGCGGCAACCAGCAGAAGGTCGTGCTGTCGAAGTGGCTGTTCACCGACCCCGAGGTGCTGATCCTGGACGAGCCGACCCGGGGTATCGACGTCGGCGCCAAGTTCGAGATCTACACGATCATCAACCGGTTGGTGGCCGACGGCAAAGCCGTCATCATGATCTCCTCCGAACTGCCGGAGCTGCTCGGCATGTGTGACCGCATCTACACGTTGTCGGCCGGGCGCATCACCGGCGAGGTGGCGGTCGCCGAGGCGACCCAGGAAAAGCTCATGGAACTCATGGCGAAGGACAAGGAAAGCGTCGGATGACCAGCACCAAGCCCACCTCGGCCGACCGGAAGTCGGCCGAGAGCGCTTCCGCCGCAGTGCACGTCGGCACCAGCGACCCACGTACGCTGATCATGAACAACCTGCGGCAGAGCGGCATCTTCGTCGCTCTCGTCGTCATCGTCGCCCTGTTCGCGTTCCTGACCGACGGTCTGTCGCTGAGCCCGGGCAACATCACGAACATCGTCCTGCAGTACTCGTACATCCTGGTGCTCGCCATCGGCATGGTCATCGTGATCATCGGCGGGCACATCGACCTCTCGGTCGGTTCGGTGGTGGCGCTGACCGGCGCGGTCTCCGCGGTGGTCGTGATCCGGCAGGGACAACCGTGGTGGGTCGGGGTGCTGGCCGCCCTGGTGGTCGGGATCGCGGTCGGCGCCTGGCACGGCTTCTGGGTGGCGTACGTCGGCATCCCGGCCTTCATCGTGACCCTCGCCGGCATGCTGCTGTTCCGTGGCCTCACCCTGCGGGTGCTGGACAACATCTCGCTGTCGCCGTTCCCGGCCGAGTACAACCGGATCGCGGCCGGGTTCCTCAACGGACTCATCGGTGGCGACGGCTACGACGCCTTCACCCTGCTCATCGGTGGCATCGCGGTGGCCGGCTACGTGGTCAGTTGCTTCCGCACCCGGGCGGCCCGCGTCCGCTACCAGCAGCCCGTCGAGTCCTTCGCGTTGTTCGTCGCGCGGATGGCGCTGGTCGGTGCCGTGGTGATGTGGTTCGCCTGGCAACTGGCCCACGCGCGTGGCCTGCCGATCGTGCTGATCATCCTGGCCGCCCTGGTGCTCGTCTACGGGTTGCTCACCCGGCGCACGGTCTTCGGACGTCAGGTCTACGCGATCGGTGGCAATCTGTCCGCGGCGATGCTGTCCGGGGTCAAGGTTCGCACCGTGAACTTCTGGATCTTCGTGAACATGGGCTTCCTGTCCGCGGTGGCCGGCATCATCTTCTCCTCCCGTTCCAACGGGGCGCAGCCCGCGGCGGGCAACATGTTCGAACTCGACGCGATCGCCGCGGCGTTCATCGGCGGTGCGGCGGTCACCGGTGGCGTCGGTACCGTCGTCGGCGCCATGGTGGGCGGGCTCATCATGGCGGTGATGAGCAACGGGATGCAGCTCATGGGGGTGGACCAGTCGTTGCAGTCGGTGGTCAAGGGCCTCGTGCTGCTGGTCGCCGTGGCCTTCGACGTCTACAACAAGCGCCGCGCCGGTGCCAGCCGCTGAGCGAGGCGTCGGGGCCGGGATCGACGTTTGACGTCGGGTCACCGTGCGGAAACACCTCGTCGGGTCAACTCCGCGTCGTCCGGAGCTGACCCGCGGCGGTCGGATTGGTCCAGTCCCGGCCCGGTGGTCTTCGGCCGCGCAGGCGCGGGCCCGCAGCGCTCGTCACGTGCCGCCGGTGGCCCGGGAGACGGTACGGCTGCGTACCGCGGCCCTCGGCGACGACGCCGCCCTGGTCGGCGCGGCGGAACTCGGTCCCGCCCGGTTGGTCGACGATCCGCTGGCGGTGTTCACCGAACCGGTGTCGTCGACCGTCGGGGTCCGGCCGGCGGAGGTTTCGCGGGGGTGCCGGGAGACGAGAGCGCGGGCGGTCGGCACCGGAATCGCGGTCGATGCGGTGGCACCGGGGTAGCCGACCGGGGGGTGGGCCTGCGACCATGCAGTCCGTTACGGAGCTGTTGCCGGGAGGTGTCTTGACGACATCGGATGTGAGCGTTAACACTGAGGTCCGTCATCGGCCGGAGGTGAAGATGAGCGGTGTGGCAGCGGGCGACAAGTACGTCGTCGGCGTCGACTACGGCACCCTGTCGGGGCGGGCCCTGGTGGTCCGCGTCCGCGACGGTGCCGAGCTGGGAACCGCGGTGCACGAGTACCGCAACGCGGTGATCAGCTCCGCGCTGCCGGACGGAGGAACGCCGCTGCCGCCGGACTGGGCGTTGCAGGATCCGGAGGACTACCGCGAGGTGCTGCGCCACGCGGTGCCGGCGGCCGTTGCCGCGGCCGGGGTCGACCCGGTCGACGTGGTGGGCATCGGCATCGACTTCACCGCCTGCACCGTGCTGCCGACGCTGGCCGACGGTACGCCGTTGTGCGAGGTGCCGGAGCTGCGGCAGCGACCGCACGCCTGGGTGAAGCTCTGGAAGCACCACGCCGCCCAGCCGCATGCCGACCGGATCAACGCCCTGGCCCACGAGCGTCGCGAGCCCTGGATCGGTCGCTACGGCGGCAAGATCTCCGCGGAGTGGCAGTTCGCCAAGGGCCTGCAGCTGCTGGAGGAGGACCCGGAGGTCTACCACCGGGCGGAGCGGTTCATCGAGGCGGCGGACTGGATCGTCTGGCAGTTGTGCGGCGTCGAGACCCGAAACGTCTGCACCGCCGGCTACAAGGGCATCCGCCAGGACGGCAGCTACCCGTCGGCGGACTACCTCACCGCGCTCAACCCCGGTTTCGGTGACTTCGTGGCCAAACTGGACGGCCCGTTGCTGCCCCTCGCCGAGCGGGCCGGCGGACTCACCGCCCGCGCCGCGGCCTGGACCGGGCTGCCGGAGGGGATCGCCGTCGCGGTCGGCAACGTCGACGCGCACGTGACCGCGGCCGCCGCCCAGGCGCTCGACCCGGGCCGGCTGGTGGCGATCATGGGAACGTCGACCTGCCACGTGGTCAACGGCACCCACCCCGCCGAGGTGGCCGGGATGTGCGGGGTGGTCGACGGTGGCATCAGCTCCGGCGCGTGGGGCTACGAGGCCGGGCAGAGCGGTGTCGGCGACATCTTCGGCTGGTTCGTCAAGCACGCCGCCCCGGCCGGCGTCGACTCGCACGAGCGACTCACCGAGCTGGCCGCCGCGCAGCCCGTCGGCGCGCACGGTCTGGTCGCGCTGGACTGGTGGAACGGCAACCGGTCGCTGCTGGTCAACCACGACCTCAGCGGGCTGATCGTCGGGCTGACCCTGGCGACCCGCCCGGAGGACATCTACCGGGCGCTGCTGGAGGCGACGGCGTACGGCACCAGGATGATCATCGAGGCGTTCGTCGAGGCCGGTGTGCCGGTCGACGATCTGGTGATCGCCGGTGGCCTCACCTCGAACGAGCTGCTGATGCAGATCTACGCCGACGTCACGAACCGGCCACTGGGCATCATCGGCTCGGCGCAGGGGCCCGCGCTCGGCTCGGCGATCCACGCCGCCGTGGCCGCCGGTGCCCATCCCTCGATCCACGAGGCGTCGCAGGCGATGGGTCGGATCGCGGCGGCGGTCTACCGGCCGGATCCGGACCGGGTGCGCGCCTACGACGCGCTCTACGCCGAGTACCGGGCGCTGCACGACCACTTCGGTCGCGGCGCCAACGACGTGATGCTGCGGCTGCGGGCGATCCGCAACGCGGCAGTTGAGTCGGCGTCGTCGCCGCAGGAGGTGTTCGCGTGAACGTCGAGTTGAGCCGACAGATCAGCGAGTTGCGCGAGAGCGTGGCCCGACTGCACGGGGAACTGACCCGGTACGGTCTGGTCGCCTGGACGGCCGGCAACGTCTCCGCCCGGGTCCCCGGTCACGACCTCATGGTGATCAAGCCGAGCGGCGTCGACTACGACGACCTGTCCGCCGACAACATGGTGCTCTGCGACCTCGACGGCATGCCGGTCGAGGGGGAGTTGTCGCCGTCGAGCGACACCGCGGCGCACGCCTACGTCTACCGCGCCATGCCCGAGGTGGGCGGCGTCGTGCACACCCACAGCACGTACGCCACCGCCTGGGCGGCGCGGGGCGAGTCGATCCCGTGCCACCTCACCGCGCAGGCTGACGAGTTCGGCGGGGAGATCCCGGTGGGCCCGTTCGCCCTGATCGGCGGCGACGACATCGGCAAGGGGATCGTCAGCACCCTCACCGGGCACCGCTCGCCCGCGGTGCTCATGCGCAACCACGGCGTCTTCACCATCGGGCGTACCGCCCGGGCCGCGGTCAAGGCCGCGGTGATGTGTGAGGACGTCGCCCGAACCGCGCACCTGACGCGTGCGCTCGGGCAACCGGTGCCGATGGCGCAGGCCGACATCGACGCCCTCTACGACCGTTACCAGAACGTCTACGGCCAACGTTCATCGCCTCCGGCGAATTCCTGACCGACCCGCTGATCCGGGTCGCCCGGCACCACCTGACACACAGATTCCGCACCACCAGCGCTGGCTGCTCGTGCACCTCCGCGGCCGGCGTGGACAACCGCACCCCCACCCGAGGAGATCCGATGAGGAACATGCGAATGCCCATGGCGCGTCGGCGCGCCATCGCGGTCGTCGCCGCCGTGCTGCTCGCCGGCGGCGTGGCGGCCTGCGGCAACAGCGACACCGGCGGCGGCAACGACGGCGGCGGCGACGACAAGCTCGTCCTGGGCTTCTCCCAGGTCGGCGCGGAGAGCGGCTGGCGTACGGCCAACACCAACTCCATCAAGGAGGCGGCGGCCGAGGCCGGCATCGAACTGAAGTTCGACGACGCGCAGCAGAAGCAGGAAAACCAGATCAAGGCCATCCGTAACTACATCCAGCAGAAGGTCGACGTGATCGCCTTCTCGCCGGTGGTGGAGTCGGGCTGGGACACGGTGCTCAAGGAGGCCAAGGACGCCGGCATCCCGGTCATCCTGACCGACCGCGCGGTGGACTCCGCCGACAAGTCGCTCTACAAGACCTTCCTCGGCTCGGACTTCGTCAAGGAGGGCCGGCTCTCCGGCGAGTGGCTGGTGGAGAACAAGAAGGACGCGACCGGCGACGTGAACATCGTCGAGTTGCAGGGCACCACCGGCTCCGCCCCGGCCAACGACCGGAAGAAGGGCTTCGCCGAGGCGATCGCGGCCGACCCCAAGCTGAAGATCATCGCTTCCCAGTCCGGCGACTTCACCCGCGCGGGCGGCAAGCAGGTCATGGAGCAGTTCCTGAAGGCCCACCCGAAGATCGACGTGCTCTTCGCGCACAACGACGACATGGGTCTGGGTGCGCTGGAGGCGATCACCGCGGCGGGCAAGGAGCCCGGCAAGGACATCACCATCATCACCATCGACGCGGTCAAGGACGGCATGCAGGCCCTGGCCGACGGCAAGTTCAACTTCATCGCGGAGTGCAGCCCGCTGCTCGGCCCACAGCTGATGGACCTGGCCAAGAAGGTGCACGCCGGTGAGGAGGTGCCGCCGCGGATCGAGACCGAGGAGACCACCTTCACCCAGGAGCAGGCCAAGGAGGCCCTGCCCAACCGCAAGTACTGATGACGCACGGGGCCGCCGCACCGACGTGCGCGGCCCCGCCGCGTCGCCCATTCCCGACGGACTGGGCGGCCGGCCCGACGTCCCGCGCCACGCCGCCCGACCGGCCCGCCGGCCGGCCGGGCGGCGTGCCGGTACAACTGGCCCTTCCGCATCGATGAAAAGTAGAAGAGGATCGATGGGATGACGGATAGTCGTCCGGTCCTGACAATGACCGGGATCAGCAAGTCCTTTCCCGGGGTGCGCGCACTCCACAACGTCGACTTCCGGCTCCTTCCCGGCGAGGTGCACGCCCTGATGGGCGAGAACGGCGCTGGCAAGTCCACCTTGATCAAGGTGTTGACCGGCGTGTACGGCATCGACGAGGGCACCGTCACCCTCGACGGTGAGCAGGTGGCCTTCACCGGACCGATGCAGGCCGCCGCGGCCGGGGTCAGCACGGTCTACCAGGAGGTCAATCTCTGTCCGAACCTGTCCGTGGCGGAGAACATCTTCATCGGCCGGGAGCCGCGCCGCTTCGGTGCCGTCCACTGGGGCGAGGTGCGGCGGCGGGCCCGCCAGCTGTTGGCCCGGCTGGACCTCGACATCGACGTCACCGCGCCGGTGGCGAGTTTCTCCCTGGCCGTGCAGCAGATGGTCGCGATCGCCCGGGCGATCGACGTGCAGGCCCGGGTGCTGATCCTGGACGAACCGACGTCCAGTCTGGACGCCGGTGAGGTCGCGCAGCTGTTCCGGATCATGCGGCAGCTGCGGGACGAGGGCATCGCCATCCTCTTCGTGACCCACTTCCTCGATCAGGTCTACGGCATCGCCGACCGGATCACCGTGCTGCGGAACGGCGCGCTGGTGGGGGAGTACCCGATCGCCGAGCTGCCACAGCTGGCGCTGGTGGAGAAGATGATCGGCAAGGAACTCGACGTGCTCGAACTCATGGAGGAGCACCCCCGGCAGACGGTGACGGCGGCCGGGGGCGGCGCCCCGTTGGTCCAGGCGTCGAAGCTCGGCCGCCGGGGTGCGGTCGCTCCGTTCAGCCTGACCATCCACGCCGGTGAGGTGGTCGGCCTGGCCGGACTGCTCGGCTCCGGGCGTACCGAGGTGGCGCGGCTGTTGTTCGGCGCGGACCGGGCCGATCGTGGCGAGGTGCAGGTGGACGGCGCCCGGACGGGCCTGCGCAACCCGGTGCAGGCGATCGAACAGGGCATCGGCTTCTGTTCGGAGAACCGCCGGGCGGAGGGCATCATCGCCGACCTGTCGGTGCGGGAGAACATGATCCTGGCCATGCAGGCCGCCCGGGGGTGGCTGCGTCCGATCCCCCGTCGCCGGCAGGACGAACTGGTCGACCGGTACATCAAGGCGTTGAGCATCCGTCCGGCCAACCCGGAGATGCCGGTGCGCAACCTCTCCGGCGGCAACCAGCAGAAGGTCCTGCTGGCCCGCTGGCTGATCACCGAACCGCGACTGCTCATCCTGGACGAGCCGACCCGGGGCATCGACATCGGCGCGAAGGCCGAGATCCAGAAGCTGGTGGTACAGCTCTCCGACGGCGGCATGGCGGTGCTGTTCATCTCCGCCGAGCTGGAGGAGGTACTGCGCCTGAGCCACCGGATCGTCGTGATGCGTGACCGACAACTGGTCGCCCAGCTCGACAACGACGACACTGTGGACGCCGACCGCGTCATGCAGACCATCGCCAGCGGCACCGAGCGTGAGGAGGCGAGCCGATGAGCGACGCCGGGAACCGCTTCCGTACCCTGCTCGGCCACCGGCTGTTCTGGCCGGTCGCCGTGCTCGTGGTCATGTTGGCGGCCAACACCGTCTACCGTCCGGGGTTCCTGGCCGTCGAGCTCAACAACGGTCACCTGTACGGCACCCCGATCGACATCCTGCGGTTGAGCGCACCGCTGATCCTGGTCGCCCTGGGCATGACCCTGGTCATCTCCACCGGCGGTATCGACCTGTCGGTCGGCTCGATCTGCGCGATCAGCGGAGCCACCGCCTGCCTCTACATCAGCCGGGCGCCGGATCAGGACAACCTCGTCACCGTGCTGACCGCGCTCGCGATGGCGCTCGGGGTCGCGCTGGTGCTCGGCGCCTGGAACGGGATCCTGGTCTCCGTCATCGGCATCCAGCCGATCATCGCCACGCTCATCCTGATGGTGGCCGGCCGGGGCCTCGCACAGCTGATCGCCGAGGGCCAGATCATCACCATCAACTCCGGTCCGTACCGGGCGATCGGGCTGGGCCACCTGTTGACCCTGCCCCTGGCCATCTTCATCGCGTTGGCCGCGGCCCTGCTGGTGGCGGCGTTCACCCGGCGCACCGCGCTCGGCATGATCGTCGAGTCGGTGGGCGGCAACCGGGAGGCCAGCCGGCTGGCGGGCATCCGATCCGGTCGGGTCGTCTTCCTCGTCTACGTGGTGAGCGCCGCCTGCGCCGCGATCGCCGGGTTCATGATGACCGCCAACGTCTCCAGCGCCGACGGCAACAACACCGGCCTGTGGGTGGAGCTGGACGCGATCCTCGCCGTCGTCATCGGCGGCACCTCGCTGGCCGGCGGCCGGTTCTACCTCGGCGGCACGATCCTCGGCGCCCTGATCATCCAGACCCTCACCACCACGGTGTACGCCATGAACATCTCACCGCAGACCGCGCTGCTGTTCAAAGCGGTCGTCGTCATCGCCGTCTGCCTCATCCAGGCACCGGCCTTCCGGGCGAAGTTCCGCCGTCGACGGGCCGGGACACCACCGCCGCCCCAGTCGTCGCCGCAGCGGCAGAAGGAGCAGGTGCCGGCGTGACCAGTCTCTCGATCTCCGCTCCGAGTTGGGCCAAGCTGCCCCGGCGGCACATGCCGGTGCTGGCGACACTGGCCCTGCTGCTGGTGATGTACGGCATCGGGGTGTCCCAGTACCGGGCGTTCTCCAACATCCAGGTGGTCTTCAACGTCTTCATCGATAACGGTTTCCTGCTCGTCATCGCGGTCGGGATGACCTTCGTTATCCTCACCGGCGGCATCGACCTGTCGGTCGGTTCGGTGGCGGCGATGACCGCGATGGTCTCGGCGTGGTTGCTCCAGTCCGGCCTGCCCGCGCTGCCGGTGCTGGTGATCGCGCTGCTGATCGGGCCGACTCTCGGGTTCCTGATGGGCTGCGCGATCCACTTCTTCGACATCCAGCCGTTCATCGTCACTCTGGCCGGGATGTTCTTCGCCCGGGGCATGTGCACGTTCATCAGCAACGCGTCGATCCCGATCAGCGACGGGTTCTGGACCACGATGTCGCAGTACCGGATCGGCGATCCCCGGGGCAACTTCGTCTCGATCAGCGTGCTCGTCGCGTTCGCGGTGGTGCTGATCGCCGCGTACGTGCTGGCGTACACGCGACTGGGGCGCAACGTCTACGCGATCGGCGGCAATCCGCAGTCGGCGCTGCTGATGGGGCTGCCGGTGGGCCGCACCCGGATCGCCGTCTACACCATCAGCGGCCTGTGCGCGGCGATCGGTGGGATCCTGCTGTCCTTCTACACGCTCTCCGGCGCCCCGCTGATCGCCATCGGGATGGAACTCGACGTGATCGCGGCCGTGGTCATCGGTGGCACGGTGCTCACCGGTGGTTCGGGGTACATCTTCGGCACGGTGCTCGGTGTGCTGGTACTCGGCGTGATCCAGACCCTGATCACCTTCGACGGCAGCCTCAACTCCTGGTGGACCAAGATCGTGATCGGAGGCCTGCTCTTCGCGTTCATCCTGCTCCAGCGCCTCATCGGCATCCGCTACAAGTGACCGCCCCTCTCGCGGAAGGCAACTCCCATGGCAACACGCCCTGAACCTGAGGTCTGGTTCCTCACCGGAAGCCAGGCAATGTACGGCGAGGACACGCTCCGGCAGGTGGCCGATCAGTCCCGTCAGATCGCCGCCCTGCTCGACGAATCGCCGCACATTCCCGCCCGGGTGGTCTGGAAGCCGGTCCTGACCACCAGCGCCGACATCCTGCGGACCTGCCGGGATGCCGCGACGCAGGGGGCGGTCGGGGTGATCGCCTGGATGCACACCTTCTCGCCAGCCAAGATGTGGATCTCGGGCCTGGACGCGTTGCAGACGCCGCTGCTGCACCTGCACACCCAGGCCAACGTCCTGCTGCCGTGGGACGAGATCGACATGGACTTCATGAACCTCAACCAGGCCGCGCACGGCGACCGGGAGTTCGGGTACATCCAGACCCGGCTCGGGGTGGCCCGCAAGACGGTGGCCGGGCACGTCTCGGATCCTCGCGTGGTCTCCCGCGTCGGCGCCTGGACCCGGGCGGCGATCGGCTGGTCGGCCATGCGCTCGCTGCGGCTGGCGCGATTCGGCGACAACATGCGCGACGTGGCCGTCACCGAGGGGGACAAGGTCGAGGCGGAGCTGCGCTTCGGCGTCTCGGTGAACACGTACGGGGTCAACGACCTGGTGCGGGTGGTCGACGAGGTGGCCGAGGCGCAGATCGACGATCTGGTCAAGGAGTACGACGACACCTTCCGGGTGGCCGCCGAGTTGCGGCCGGGCGGTGAGCGGCACGACTCGCTGCGGTACGCCGCCCGGCTGGAACTGGGCCTGCGTACCTTCCTGGACGCCGGTGGCTTCCGCGCCTTCACCACCAACTTCGAGGACCTGGGCGGCCTGCGTCAACTGCCCGGCATCGCGGTGCAGCGACTCATGGCCGACGGCTACGGCTTCGGCGGTGAGGGGGATTGGAAGACCTCCGTGCTGGTGCACACCCTCAAGGCGATGGCGGTCGGCACCGAGGGCGGCACCTCGTTCATGGAGGACTACACCTACGACCTCACCCCGGGCGAGGAACTGGTGCTCGGCGCCCACATGCTCGAGGTGTGCCCGTCGATCGCCGGTGACGTGCCGAACGTGGAGATCCATCCGCTGAGCATCGGCGGTCGCGAGGATCCGGTCCGGCTGGTCTTCGACGCCGCGCCGGGGCCTGCGGTGGTGCTCGGACTGGCGGACATGGGCGAGCGTTTCCGGCTGGTGGCGAACGAGGTCGACGTGGTGTCTCCGCCGCAGCCACTGCGCCGGCTGCCGGTCGCCCGGGCGGTCTGGCGGCCGCGGCCGCACCTACCCGGCTCCGCCGAGGCGTGGATCACCGCCGGCGCCCCCCACCACACCGTGCTGTCCCAGGCGGTGGGCGTGGAGGAGCTGCACGACCTGGCCGAGATGAGCCGTACCGAACTCGTCGTCATCGACGCCGACACCGATCCCCGGCGGTTCGCCGACGAGCTGCGCTGGAACCAGGCGTACTACCGGCTCGCCCGGGGTTTCTGACCTCCGCCGAAGCCGGCGTGGCGGGACCGCCCACCGTGGCCCGTCCCGCCACGCCGGCGGCTGCCCGCGCCCGCGCGTGGCAGGCGTCCCCGGCCGGTGCGCCACCCCGTCGGCCGGGGACCGCGAGCTCCTGCGAGCGGCGCGCGAGTCGTGGACGTTACGTCTTGACGAAGGCCGTGTTATCGCTCACAGTCAATAGTGAAGGCGGACGATATCTGTGGCCGTCCGGGACGTGTCATGTCGCTGCACAACTGGTGGTCACCTGATCTCTCCCTTAGGCAGAGCGGTCATGTTAGCGATCACAGAGGGCACCGTGGCGGCGACGGCGTGGGCCGCAGCCGGGACCGCCCTGTTCGTGCTGCTCGCATCCTGAAGGAGAATCATGATTGCCATTGGTGAGGTCCCACGGACCGCGCCGGGCCGGCGCGGCTGGCTGTCACGGGTGACGGCCATCCTGGTGGCGCTGGTGGTGGGCGGCTCCCTCGCCGCGGTGGCACCGTCGCCCGCGGTCGCGGCCACGGTGGACACCAACGCGTGGTACGTACTGGTCAACCGCAACAGCGGCAAGGCGCTCGACGTCTACAACCTGGCCACCACCGACGGGGCACGGATCACCCAGTGGTCGCGTAACGACGGGAACCATCAGCAGTGGCAGTTCGTCGACTCCGGCGGCGGCTACTACCGGCTCAAGTCGCGGCACTCGGGCAAGGTGCTCGACGTCTACAACTTCTCCACCGCGAACGGCGCGTCGATCGTGCAGTGGAGCGACCACAACGGGACCAACCAGCAGTTCCGGCTGGCCGACTCGGCCGGCGGCTACGTACGTCTGATCAACCGCAACTCCAACAAGGTGATGGAGGTGCAGAACGCCTCGACCGCCGACGGCGGCAACATCGTGCAGTACGACGACTGGGGCGGCGCCAACCAGCAGTGGCAACTCGTCCGCGTCGACGGCGGCGGCACCCCCACCGACCCGCCCCCCGGCGGCAGCTTCACCAACCCCGTCGTCTGGCAGGACTTCGCCGACGTCGAGGTCATCCGGGTCGGCGAGGTGTACTACATGACCGCGTCCACCATGCACTACTCGCCCGGTGCCCCGATCCTGCGCTCGTACGACCTGGTGAACTGGGAGTTCGCCGGACACTCGGTGCCCCGGCTGGACTTCGGCACCAAATACGACCTACCCGCCGGGCAGCAGGCGTACGTGGAGGGCATCTGGGCCTCCACGCTGAACTACCGGCCGAGCAACCAGACCTACTACTGGGCCGGGTGCATCAACTTCGCCCAGACCCACATCTACACCGCCACGGCCGTCGACGGCACGTGGAGCCGGCACGCCACCCTGCCGCAGTGCTACTACGACGCGGGGATGCTCATCGACGACAACGACACCATGTACGTCGCCTACGGCAACGGCACCATCAGCGTCGCGCAGCTCTCCGCCGACGGCCGCAGCCAGGTCCGGGCCCAGCAGGTCTACCAGACCCCGTCGAGCATCGGCACCCTGGAGGGCGCACGCTTCTACAAGCGCAACGGCGCGTACTACATCTGGCTGACCCGCCCGGCCAACGGCCAGTACGTGCTCAAGTCCACCAACGGCCCGTTCGGCCCGTACGAGCAGCGCCAGGTGCTGCTCGACATGCGGGGTCCGATCTCCGGCGGCGGCGTGCCGCACCAGGGCGGGTTGGTGCAGCTGCCGAACGGCTCCTGGTACTACATGGCCTTCACCGACGCGTACCCGGGCGGCCGGATGCCGACCCTCGCTCCGATCACCTGGACGGCGGACGGCTGGCCGCAGGTGCAGACGGTCAACGGCGCCTGGGGGGTCAACTACCCGAACCCGCTGCCGCTGCGCCCGGTCAAGCCGCTCACCGGTGTCGACACGTTCGCCGGCACCACCCTCGGTCCGCAGTACGAGTGGAACCACAACCCCGACAACAGCCGGTGGTCGGTGAACAACGGGCTCCGGCTGCAGACCGCCACCGTGACCAACGACCTCTACCGGGCACGCAACACGGTCACCCACCGCATCCAGGGGCCGACCTCGACCGGCACGGTCGAGATCGACTACTCGACGATGCGCGACGGTGATCGCGCCGGCCTGGCCATGCTGCGCGACGTCTCGGCGTGGATCGGCGTCCGACGGGACAACGGTGCCACCCGGGTGGTCATGACCAACGGGCTGAACATGAACAGCAACTGGGACACCAGCAGCACCGGCAGCGAGATCGCCAGCGCCGCGGTCTCCGGCGGACGGATCTGGCTGCGGGCCAACGCCGACATCAGGCCCGGCTCCGGTCGGCAGGCGCGTTTCTCGTACAGCACCGACGGGGTCAACTTCGTCCCGCTGGGCAACGCGTTGACGCTGAACAACAACTGGACGTTCTTCATGGGCTACCGGTTCGCCATCTTCAACTACGCCACCCAGGCGTTGGGCGGATCGGTGACGGTGCGCCGTTTCGAGTTGGCCACGCCGTGAGGTGACGGTCGACCGGTCCGACACCTCACCGGTGCCGGACCGGTCGACACCCACAGAGACCGGGGCCTGCCGCCCGCCCGCCGAGCGAGCGACAGGCCCCTCCTCCGGTCCGGCGATTGCCGCCGCCGGGCAGCCGGGGGACATGCGGGTGCCGGGTAGGAAACATTCCCACCCGGCACCCGTCCGTTCTCTGCTACCTGTGGCTCAGGCGGCGCGGGACCACTGCATGCTGGCCGCGGAGCCGCAGGTACGCTGCTCCAGGGCGGCACCGGCAGCGGTGGAGCCGCCGACCACGTTCAGGCACTTGTTGCTGTTGACGTTGACCAGCTGGTGGTAGCCGTCACCGGTCGATCGCCAGGTGAAGACCTGGTTCAGGCCGTCGTGGCAGGTGTACTGGATGATCTGCGCACCGTCGGCGGTGGAGACGTCCCGTACGTCGACGCACTTGCCGCTGTGCACGCTCTGCAGCCGTACGTTGCCGTTGCCGGCGTCGAGGAAACGCCACTGTTGCCAGGCGTTGCCGTTGCTGCTCCACTGGCCGATCACCGCGAGGTTGTCGAGGTTCGGCTGCTGGACGTCGACGACCTGCCCGCTGTTGCGGTTGATGATCCGGTAGGCCGTCGGGGCGCTGCCGCCCCCGGCGAACTGCCACCAGTTGACGTTGAACAGGCTGCCGCTGCCACCGGTGAACCGCAGGTAGAGATCGCGGGTGCCGGTGGCGCCGCTCACCCCGCAACTGGTGGTGGTCCAGGTCTGCCACCCGCCGGTGCCGGCCACCGTGCAGGTGCCCACCAGCGGCCCACTGGTGCTGTCCAGCCGTACCTCGATGCGGCCACCGCTGGTGGCTGAGGCGACGCGCGCGGAGAAGGTGGTCGCGCCGGTTCCGAAAGCGACCCCCTTGACCTTGATGTAGTCGCCGTTGTCGAGCCAGCCGACGTTCATGCCGCCCTCGCTGGACGGCTCGGTCTCGATGCCGGACCCCCAGGCGATCGTCTCCGCCTCCTGGCGCACGTACGGGTTCAACGTGCCGACCTGGGGTGCCCCGGCGGTGGTCATGTTCATCGTGGGGATGGTCCCGTTGGAGCCGTAGGTGAACTTCTCCACCGCGACCGACCGGGTGTATCCGCCACCGCCGGGCAGCGCCCCGTTGTGGTAGAAGAAGTACGACCCACCGGCGAAGTCGATCACGCCGGGGTGGTTGGTGAAGCTGGAGCCCTGCCGGGGCATCACCGTTCCCCGGTACGTCCACGGGCCGGTCGGGCCGGGTGCCGTCGAGTAGCCGATGAACTCCGAGCAGCACTCCGCGGCGAACACGTTGTAGTAGAGCCCGTTGCGCTTGAAGACCCAGGGCCCCTCCTCGTAGAGGGTGGGCCGGCTGGCGTTGCCGGTGCGGGTACCGAAGCCCGCGGTGGTCAGCGGGATCTGGGTCGGTCCGCCGGAGAACGAGATCATGTCAGGGTTGAGCCGCACGTACCACAGGTTCGGGTTGCCCCAGTACAGGTACGCCTGACCGTCGTCGTCGATGAACGCGTGCGGATCGATCTCACCGTTGCCGACCAGTGGACGGCCGAGTGCGTCCCGGAACGGCCCGGTCGGGCTGTCCGCGACCCCGACCCCGATGACCATCTGGCCGTTCGAGCGTTGCCGGACCGGCACGTACCAGTAGAACTTCCCGTTGCGGGCGATGACGTGCCCGGCCCACGCGTTGGCGTCCGCCCAGGCGAAGGTGGCCAGACTCATCGGCGTGCCGTGGTCGGTCCAGTTCACCATGTCGGCCGAGGAGAAGACCCGCCAGTCACGCATGGTGAAGTAGGTGGAGCCGTCCTCGTCGTGTCCGGTGTAGAGGTAGACCCGACCGTTGTGCACCATTGGTGCCGGGTCGGCGGTGTAGATGTGCTGGACGATCGGGTTGTCGGCCCGGGCAGGGCCGGGTAGCAGGGCGATCGTGCAGGCCGCGCTCGCGAGCACGGCGACGAAGCGCCGGAGCGCCGTGGTGCTCATGCCCGACTCCACCGCTGGTTGGTGTTGCCGTGGCAGGACCAGAGGATGACGGCGGTTCCGTTGGCCGTCCCGGCGCCGTTGACGTCCAGACACAGCGAGGGGAAGCGGCCGTTGCTCACCGTGCCGTTGCCGTTGAACGTCCACTGCTGGTTGGTGCCGCCGTTGCAGTCCCAGACCTGCACCCGGGTGCCGTTCGTCGCGTTCGTCGGCACGTCCAGGCACTTGCCGAGGATCCGCAACGTCTGGCCGTTCTGGGTGATCTGCTGGTTGGGGTTGCCGTGGCAGTCCCAGATCAGGGTTCCGGTGCCGTTCGCGGTGTTCGAGTTGTCGAGGTCGAGGCAGCGTCCGGCCGACTCGCTGCGCAGCCGGAAGGTGCTCGGGACCGGCGGGTTGGTGGTGCCGCCACCGCTGACCCGGTACACCACGGTGCCGTGTGCCGGAACGCTCGCGGAGATGGCGCCGGTGGTCGTGGAGGTGCCGCCGGTCCACGCGTTGAGCAAGGTGAACGAGCTGCCGGTCTTGCCGATCGCCGCCGCCGTGGTGGAGATGGTCGTGGTGGAGTTGCCCTGGTTGAACAGAGCGACCGCGACGTCACCGTTGGCCAGCCGCTTGGCCAGGATCCGCCGGGTGCCGTCGTGGGAGACCTGGACGGCCTGCAACCCCAGCGTGTCCTGGTTGATCGCGATCAGGTGCTGGTTGCGCAGGATGTCGAGCGTCGCGGTGCTGGCCGAGCGCAGGTCGTTGCCCATCATCAGCGGCGCGGCCATCATCGACCACAGCGCGAAGTGGCTGCGCATCTCGGTGTCGTTCATGCCGCCGTTGCCGACCTCCAGCATGTCCGGGTCGTTGAATCCGCCCGGTGCGGCGTAGCCGGCGAGTGGCACGTTCACGTTGACGATGTTCTGGATGCCCATCGGGTAGCCGTTGGTCTGGCCGCTGTCCCAGGTGTTGGTGATGTCCTCGGTGGTCCGCCAGAGGTTGGCCACGTCGCTCCAGTTGCGTTGCGGCCCGGTCTTCTCGTGGATGCTGTTCGAGTTGATGCTGTAGACGATCGGCCGGCCGGTGGCCGCCAGCGCGTCGCGCATGATGCTGAACCGCGCCACCTGCTCGTTGATGGTGCCGGTCGGGGAGCACCAGTCGTACTTGAGGTAGTCCACGCCCCAGGCGGCGAACTGCCGGGCGTCCTGGTACTCGTGTCCGAGGCTGCCGGTGGAGCCGGGGAAGGAGTCGAAGTACTGGGCGCAGGTCTGGTCCAGGGGGCCCTGGTAGATGCCGAACAGCAGGCCCCGGGAGTGCAGGTAGTCGCCGAGGGCCTTCATGCCGCTGGGGAACCGCTGCGGGTGGGCCTGGAGGTTGCCCTGCGCGTCCCGGTCCGGGTTGAACCAGCAGTCGTCGACGACGACGTACTTGTACCCGAGATCGCGCAGACCGTGGTTGACGATCGCGTCGGCCATCTGGCGGATGAGGGTCTCGTTGATGTTGCAGCCGAACGTGTTCCAGGTGTTCCAGCCCATCGGCGGGGTGCGGGCGACGCCGTTGTTCAGCGCCTGCGCCGGCTTGGGGGAGACGACCCCGTCGGCGAAGCTCGCGGCGAGCGTCACCGTCAGGATGCCGAGGGCGGCGGTCAGCCACCTTCTCGCGCTACGCACGTTGGATTCCTCCTTGTGTCGGTGTGGTGGTCGGTGCGGCCGCCGGCGTGGCGGCGTGCGGTGGGGGCGGGCGGGTGGAACTCCGCGCGGATCCGGCGTACGCCGCCCACGTACGCGTGCAGTCGTCCGGGACGCCGAGGTGCCAGGCCCGGATATCGCCGGCCGTCACGCCGTCGCGGGCCCCGCACGGCTCCCGCCGCGCCGTGTCGGCAGGTGCCGTTCCGATGACAGGAATGTTATCGCTATCATCTATGCCTGTAAATTGTCCGTTGCCGCTCGTGCAGCCTCACCCGAGCGTCGAGACGCGCAGCTGACACGACAGAGAAGTAACCCGTGTGACCGCTAACAGGCGACCGTGCCGAAAGCTGCGGTCGGGCCGGCGGTCACCGGGGCGGCTGCTGGCGCTAGACTGTGCGTGATCTAGCGCTCTCCACCCGGACGGCACGGCCGGCGTGGGCACCGCGCGAGGGGATCTTTGTACCTGAGCCGTGCCAGTCATCGCCGACGGGCTGCGGCGATGACTGGATTGCGGGGAGTGTGAGATGGCCGTACGCGATCCTGCGATGACGGACGTGGCCCGCCTCGCCGGTGTTTCCCACCAGACGGTCTCACGCGTGCTCAACGGGCACCCGAACGTGCGGGAGCAGACCCGGCTGCGCGTCCAGGCGGCCATCGCCGAGCTCGGCTACCGGCCGAACCGGGCGGCCCGTGCGCTGGTCACCGGCCGATCCCAGGTGATCGGCGTGGTGGCGCAGAACACCACCCTCTACGGTCCGGCCTCGCTACTGGCCGCGCTGGAGCAGGCGGCCGCCGAGTCCGGCTTCGCGGTCAGTGTGGGTAGCGTGCGTGACCTCGACCATCGGTCGATTTCCGCGGTGGTCGAGCGGCATCTGGCGCACCGGGTCGCCGGTATCGTGGTGATCGCGCCGGTGGAGTCGGCGGGCGAGGCGCTGGAGCGCCTGCCCAAGGACGTGCCGCTGGTGACCGTGGACGGTGATCCGCACCGACCGATGCCGCTGGTGACCGTGGATCAGGCCGCCGGCGCCCGGGCCGCCACCCAGCACCTGCTCGACGCCGGCCACCGTACGGTCTGGCACGTTTCCGGCCCGTCGGACTGGTTCGACAGCGCCGGCCGCATCGAGGGCTGGCGGGAGGCCCTGACCTCGGCCGGGGCGGAGATCCCGCCGCTGGTGCCGGCGGACTGGTCCGCGGCGGCCGGCTACCGGTGCGGGCAGATGCTGGCTCGAATGCCCGACGTCACCGCCGTCTTCACCGCCAACGACCACCTGGCCCTCGGAGTGCTGCGCGCCCTGCACGAGCACGGCCGCCGGGTGCCGGACGACATCAGCGTGGTCGGCTTCGACGACGTGCCCGAGGCCGCCTACTTCATTCCGCCGCTGACCACCGTACGACCGGACTTCGGCGCGGTGGCGCGGGCGAGCCTGGAGATGCTGCTCACCCAGATCGAGTCGGTGAGCGGCGGTGCCCTGCGCCGGACCATCGCCCCGACCCTGGTGGCCCGCCGAAGCGTAGGCCCACCTCCCCGCCGCTGACCCCACCCCACCCACCCCACCCCACCCCCGGAACCCTCCGAAGAGTTGATCAAGAAGTTTTGGTCGGCCTACGCGCCGGACGCGACCAAAACTTCTTGATCATCCAGTGGGTCGGGGTGAGCCGGGGTGGGGGAGTGGGGGTGGGGTCAGGTGGCGGTGCAGGTGGGGGTGGCGGATGGGCCGACGCCGGTGCCCTGGAAGCCGAACTCGGTGCTACCGCCCGCGCCGACCTGGCCGTTGTAGCTGACGTTGGCGAAGTTCACCGTCCCGGTGCTGCCGCTGGCCTGCGCGTTCCAGGTGCCGGTGACCGCCGCGCCGCCGGGCAGCGTGATCCGTACGGTCCAGCCGCGGATCGCGGCACTGCCGGCGGTGACCCGGACGGTGGCCACGAAGCCGCCGTTCCACGAGTTCAGCGACACCGACGCCGAGCAGCCGCCGCCACCCGGCGGCGGCGCGGTCGTGGTCGGCGGCGCGGTGGTCGGGTTCGGCCCGCTGACGCTGTTCAGCGCGTTGAGCACCGAGGTGTACGCGGGCTTCTTGTTCCCGTTGCCGTCGAACAGCAGCGGATTGTCATCTCGCCACGAGGCGGCGTCCCAGACTCCCCAGACCGTGATCCCGGTGCAGCGCGTCACGGCCAGGCAGGCCCGGGTGACCCGTTCGTAGATGCTCGCCTGGTTGGCGCCCTGGGCGACGTCCAGTTCGGTGATCTGCACGTCCACGCCGAGGTCGGCGAAGCGT
The DNA here is from genome assembly GCF_036689795.1 of Micromonospora palythoicola. Lineage (NCBI taxonomy): Bacteria > Bacillati > Actinomycetota > Actinomycetes > Micromonosporales > Micromonosporaceae > Micromonospora > Micromonospora palythoicola. Next base: position 65,690 of record NZ_JBAGKI010000028.1, read on the forward strand.
TGCAGGTTGGCCTGGTAGTCGCCGGAGAGGGTGGTGCCGAGGTGGGACTGGAAGCCGACGCAGTCGATCGGTACGCCGCGCTGCTTGAAGTCGCGCACCATGTTGTAGATGCCGGTCGACTTCGCGTTGATGCCGTCGGTGTTGTAGTCGTTGTAGCAGAGCTTCGCGCCGGGGTCGGCCGCCCGGGCGGCGCGGAACGCCGCCTCGATCCAGTCGTTGCCGGTGCGTTGCAGGTTCGAGTCCCGCCGGGCGCCGCTACCGCCGTCGGCGAACGCCTCGTTCACCACGTCCCAGGAGTGGATCTGTCCCCGGTAGTGGGTCGCCACCCGGGTGACGTGGTTGATGGCCGCGTTGCGCAGTGCGGTGCCGGACAGGTTCTGTGCCCAGCCGGGCTGCTGCGCGTGCCAGAGCAGGGTGTGACCACGTACGGACATCCCGTTGGCCCGGGCGTGTGCGACGAGGCGGTCACCGGCGCTGAAGTTGAAGACGTTCTGCTGGGGTTCGTTGGCGTACCACTTCATCTCGTTCTCGGCCACGATCGAGTTGAACTCGCGGTTGAGGATCGTGGCGTAGGCGGAGTTGGAGAGCTGGAACGAGTTGGTGGCGGCGCCGAAGTAGCGGCCGCTCTGCGCCGCCGCCGCGCCGAGGGTGCTGGCGGCGGCGTGTGCGGAGGGCGCGACCAGCGCGGTGGAGACGAGCAGCGCGGCACCGGCCGCGACGGACATCAGCACGGTACGCGGCCGGATGCCCACGCCCCTGCCTGCGGTGGTTCTGGTTCTCATCGACGTGCCCTTTCGATGGTGGTGGTTCGGCGTGCCGCCGCGAATCACCTGTCGACTGCCGTGATCCCGGGCCCGGATCTCCGGAAACGGGCGCGGTGAGTCGACCCGAACGCGGGTCGCACGGGTTGCGCGGTGAGTCGAGGTGTGCCGGTCGCCGATGACGGCGGCCGTTCTCCGAGGTGCGCGAGGATCCGTCGAGGCGTGCCCTTCCGCGCGGATTGGCAGCGCGCGGCGTCTCGCGGGTGCGGCCCGGACAGGCCGCCGGGCGGGGGTCGGCGGGGTGACCGCCTCGGCCCGGTGGCCGGTGGCCTCGAACAGGAGCGTGCCCGGTGCTCCTTGCCCCGAAGCTAGCATGTTATCGATAACACCCTCAAGCGATGATGGTGGATGTGTGGGTGGTTCGGGACGACGGCCGAGGCCGCCGGACACGACCCGTGGGTGGTGCCCGGCGGCCTCGGTGACGACGGGTCGGCTCAGATGAAACGCCAACGGTGGTCGCCCGCGCCGCTGTCGTCCCAGATCACGATCTGGGCACCCTGACTGGACGAGGCACCGGTGACGCCGAGGACCCGCCCGCCGTTGGCGGACTGGATCCGGAAGTAGCCGTTCGCGGCGTACCGCAGCCGCCAGCGGTTGCTGGCCGCACCGTTGTCGGCCCACTGCACCACGCGGGCGCCGTTGCCGCTGCTGCCGTTCTCCACGCCGAGCACCTTGCCGCTGTGGGAGTTGCGCAGCCGCAGGTAGCCGCCACTGTCCACGATCGCGGTCCAGAGGTGGTCGGCGGTGCCGGTGTCGCCCCACTGGATCACCAGTCCGCCGTCGGCGGTGGACATGTTCTGCACGCCCAGCACGAGACCGGTGGCCAGGTTCTGGATCCGACGGGCACCGTTGGGCACGAACCGCCACTGGTTGTCCGGCGTGCCGTTGTCCGGATCCTGCACGGCGCGGGCGCCCTGGGCGGTGGAACCGTTCAGGGTGGCGAGCAGTTTGCCGGTGTGCCCGTTGCGGATCTTGTGCGACCCGTCGCCGACGTCCACGATCGTCCACCGGTGGTCGGCCGTGCCGGTGTCGGACCACTGCAGCACCTGTGCGTTGTCGGCGGTCGACATGTTCTGTACGCCGAGCACCTTGGCGCTGTTGGCGTTGCGGAACTTCACCGCGTTGCCGTCGACGACCAGCTGCCAGTCGTGGTCGGCGGTGCCGTTGTCGCCCCACTGCAACGCGGGCGCCCCGTCGGCGGTGGACATGTTCTCGATGCCGAGCACCAGGCCGCTGGCGACGTTGGCGAGCCGGAACGTCGCCGTTCCGGTGCCCGGGGACTGGCCGTTGGCGTTCCAGTAGACGGTGTAGTTGTGCCCGTGCGCGTCGTAGAACGGGATCAGGTTGACCGTGGCGCCGTTGGCGGTGGCGGTGAAGGCCAACGCCGAGGTGCTGGTGCGGTTGACCGAGGTGGTGGCCAGGGCGGGCAGGGCGGACAGCGCGGTGTTGCCGTAGTTGCCGGAGAGCACCGCGGGGCCGTAGGTCAGGGCCACCACGTTCGGGTCGTCGTTGGCCGGCTGCACGATGACCCGCATCGGAAGCCGTACCGCCACCGTGTCGCCGGAGGTCCAGGATCGGGTGAGGGTGGCGTAGGTGCCCGGCGTGGTGGTGATGTTCTGCGCGGCGCCGTTGACGCTGATCGTCGCGCCCTGCGTCCAGGCCGGGATGCGGATCCGCATCGTCCACGACCCGCCGACGTCGCCGGTCACGGTGAGGGTCGTGGTGTCGCTGACCGGGTAGGTGGTGCTCTGGGTGACCGTGATGCCGCGCTGCGACCAGGTCAGCACCGAGGGCATGAACAGGTTCACCGTGAGCGTGGTGTCGTTGTGGAAGTAGATCGAGTTCATCAGGGTGGTGTTGGTCTCCAGTTGCGAGCCCTGGCAGCACCAGAAGGAGTTGTAGTCGGTGCTCCAGGTGCCGCCGCCCCACGCCGGCCCGACACCCCGCCGCCCGCCGGGGTTCAACGGGGTGAAGTACGTGATGTGGCCGTGGTTGTCGGCCGGATTCTGCGCCCCGATCAGGTGGTTGAGCAGCGCCCGCTCGTAGAAGTCGAAGTACGCGACCCGGTTCGGGTCCAGCAGCCACAGCTCCCGGGTCAGCTTGAGCATGTTGTACGTGTTGCACGCCTCGCAGGTGTCGTTGCGCAGGTAGCTGGCGATGGCGTTGGGCGCCCGGAAGTGTTCGGCCTGGCTGTTGCCGCCGATGACGTAGGTGTGCGCGTTCACCGTCATGTTCCACGCGTTGCTGGCGATGTCCCGGTACCGGGTGGTGCCGGTGGCCTTGAACTCGCGGGCGGCACCGATCCACTTCGGTACCTGGGTGTTGGCGTGCAGCCCGTTGAGCTGGTCGGAGTTGGCCGCCAGCGGGTTGAACACCGCGTTGTGGTCGAACCGCTGGGCGGTGGTCAGCCAGCGGGCGTCGCCGGTCTGCTGGTACAGGTCGGTCAGCACGGCGTTCATCCCGCCGAACTCGGTGCCCAGCATGGCCTGCATCTGCGCCGAACTCAGTCGGCTGGTGCGCCAGTCCACCCAGCCGGCGAACGCCAGCAGGACGTCGCGGGCCTGGTTGTTGCCGATGTACCGCCACACGTCGAGCAGCCCGGCCAGGGTCTTGTGGATGGCGTAGTACGGCACGTTGCCGTTGTTGAGCGTGCGGTTCTCCACGGCGGTGAAGTCGGACTCGGGAAAGCCGCTGAGGTAGCCGGCGTTGAAGCCAGCGGCGCCGTTGTTGGCCTGGCACTTGGCCAGCTCGGCCACCATGTGGTTGGCCTTGTCCCGGCAGGAGGTGTCGCCGAGCACCGCCCACAGGTACGACCAGGCGCTCAGGAAGTGCCCCTGGGAGTGGGTGCGGAACGGGAAGTTGGGTGCCTCCCAGCCGCCGAGGGCGGCGGCACCGGCGGTGGACAGCCGGTGGTTCGCGCGGAAGTTGTAGAGCAGCCGGTTGACGTCGACGAAGCGCAGGTAGTTGACCGTGCGGTTCTGGTTGTCCAGCCAGCGGCTGGCGGTCAACCGCACCTGGCCCGGCTCGAAGGCGTACGCGGCGACGCCGAGGTCGGGCCGCACCGGGGGTAGCGCGGCACTGGCCGTGCCGTTGGCCAGTGCGGGGCCGACGGCGGCGGCGACGGCGGCCGCGCCGGCGGCCCGGAGCACGTGTCGACGGTTGAGGGACGGGTAGGGCATCACGACCTCCGTGGTGGCGTGGGGGAGCGCCGCCCGACCCGGCGGGGGTGGTGGCCTACCGGGCGGCGAGGAACGGTGCGATGACGTCGACGCGTGGCGCGCAGCGCGCGTCGTCCGGACCCGGCGCGGGTTTCGCTGCGGTGACGACTGCCGCCATGTTTGTCGATGTTATCGCTAACATACGCGGCCTCACTCCGCCTCCGCAAGACGCCCGGACGGACCGGCGAAACACCTCGGGTCGACCCTCGACCCGGTCGAGGTCGGAAGGTGCCGGCACCGGGCTGGCGACCCTGGCCGCGCCGGCTCCCGCGTGGCTCATCGGCCCCGGCGACTGTTCGCCGGCAGAATCTCTGACTAAAGTCAGCGATCGTGGATCGTGCACTCGTGGACGTGGTGCGGCGCTTCAACCGCACGGTGACCCAGCGCGTCGGCGCGCTTGACGACAGCTATCTCGCCCGGGACCGGCCCCTGGCGCAGTCTCGCCTGCTCTGGGAGATCGGCCCCGACGGTGCCGAGATCGCGGCCCTGCGGGTCCGGCTGGATCTCGACGCCGGCTACCTCAGCCGACTGCTGCGCATCCTGGAGGGGGCGGGCCTGGTGAGGGTCGGGCCGAGTGCCGGCGACGGTCGGGTCCGCACCGCACACCTGACCGAGGCCGGTCGCGCCGAGTGGGCATTGCTCGACGGCAGGTCCGACGAGCTGGCCTGGTCGCTGCTGTCGCCCCTGACCGGCAGCCAGCGGACCCGGCTCACCGCCGCCATGGCGGAGGTCGAGCACCTGCTGATGGCCTCGCTCGTCACCATCGGGCCGTGCCATCCGGGTGAGCCACGGGCCCGGGCCTGCCTGCGGGCGTACGCGCGGGAACTCGCCGCCCGGTTCGACTCGGGCTTCGACCCGGCCGGTAGCGGCGTCGACGACCACGAACTGGTGCCACCGGCCGGGCTGTTCCTGGTGGCCACCGTCGCGACCGAGGCGGTGGGCTGTGGCGCGGTGCGGTTGCCGCCGGATGAGCCCGCCGAGATCAAACGGCTGTGGGTGTCGGCGTCGGCGCGCGGGCTCGGCGTCGGCCGCCGCCTGCTCACCGAGCTGGAGCGGCAGGCGGCCGCGGCCGGCGCGCGCAGCGTGCGGCTGGACACCAACCGCAGCCTCACCGAGGCGATCCGGCTCTACCGCAGCGCGGGCTACCGGGAGATCCCGCCCTACAACCGCAATCCGTACGCACACCACTGGTTCGCCAAATCGCTGGACTGACCGGTCGACCCGGCTTGCCGGCAAGAAATGAACGGTGATTCAATTCTTGGTGTGGCGTACCGGAGTACCGAGCGGGTGCGGGCGCGGCTGACCGCCTCGCGCGAGCGGATCGTGGACGCCGCCCTCGGCATCCTGGCCGAGCACGGCTACGCCGGCTGCTCGGTCGCGGCGGTCGCCGAGCGGGCCGGGTTGGCCACCGGCAGCGTCTACCGGCACTTCCCGGCCAAGGCCGACCTCTTCGCCGAGGTGTTCCGCACCGCCAGCCAGCGCGAGATCGACGCCGTCACCCGGGCCGCCACCGCCGAGCACACCGCCGCCGCGCGGGTCCGGGCCGTCATCGAGACCTTCGCCGGCCGGGCACTACGGTCACCACGGCTCGCGTACGCCCTGCTCGCCGAGCCGGTCGATCCGGCGGTGGAGACGCAGCGGCTGGTCTTCCGGCGGGCCCACGCGGCGCTGCTGGCCGGCTACATCGCCGACGGCGTGGCCGGCGGTGAGCTGCCGGCGCAGGATCCCGAGCTGACCTCCACCGCCGTGGTCGGCGCACTGGCCGAGGCGATGGTGGGCCCACTGGCCGCCGGTGTCGCCGGCCCGGACACCATCGGTGGCCTGACCACCTTCATCCACCGCGCGTTGGGAGTTCCGTCGTGAGCACACACGAGGTGTTCAACCAGGTGCCGCCGCTGGTCGGCCACGACACGGCGGACGAGCCCGCGCTGCTCGACGCGCTGGCCCGGGAGGGCGCCGACTGGGCCACGGCCGAGGTGCGCGAACTCGGCCGGCTGGCCGGCACCGAACAGGCCGCCGAGCACGGCCGGCTGGCCAACGACCATCCGCCGGTGCTGCGGACCCACGACCGCTACGGGCACCGCGTCGACGAGGTGGAGTTCCACCCCTCCTGGCACGAGTTGATGCGTACCGCCGTGGCGCACGGCCTGCACGCCGCGCCCTGGGGCGACGAGCGGCCCGGCGCGCACGTGGCCCGGGCCGCGAAGTTCCACGTCTGGCGGCCCGACGCCGGGCACGGTTGCCCGATCTCGATGACGTACGCGGCGGTGCCCGCGCTGCGGCACGCCCCCGACCTGGCCGCCCGCTACGAACCGTTGCTCACCGCCCGCAGCTACGACTTCGGGCTGCGGGCGCCGCAGGGCAAGCGGGGGCTGCTGGCGGGCATGTCGATGACCGAGAAGCAGGGCGGGTCGGACGTGCGGGCGAACACCACCACGGCACGCCCGACGGCCGACGGCAGCTACCGGCTGGTCGGGCACAAGTGGTTCACCTCCGCGCCGATGTGCGACCTCTTCCTCACCCTCGCCCAGGCGCCCGGCGGGCTCACCTGCTTCCTGGTTCCCCGGGTGCTTCCCGACGGCACCCGCAACCCGATGCGGTTGATGCGGCTCAAGGACAAGCTGGGCAACCGCTCCAACGCCTCCGCCGAGGTGGAGTACGACGAGGCGGTGGCCTGGCGGGTCGGCGACGAGGGCCGGGGCGTGCGCACCATCATCGACATGGTGAACCTGACCCGGCTGGACTGCGTGATCGGTGCGGCCTCCGGCATGCGGCACGGGGTCGTCACCGCCGCGCATCACGTCGCGCACCGGCGGGCGTTCGGCCGCTACCTCGTGGACCAGCCCCTGATGCGCAACGTCCTGGCCGACCTGGCGGTGGAGTCCGAGGCCGCCACCGTGCTGATGATGCGCCTGGCCGGGGCGACCGACCGGTCCGCCCGGGGCGACGCGGCCGAGACGGCGTTCAAGCGGATCGCCCTCGCGGTGGGCAAGTACTGGGTCTGCAAGCGGTGGCCCGGTCACGCCGCGGAGGCCCTGGAGTGCCTGGGTGGCAACGGCTACGTGGAGGAGTCCGGGATGCCGCGACTGTTCCGCGAGTCGCCACTCAACTCCATCTGGGAAGGCTCCGGGAACGTCGCCGCGCTGGACGTGCTGCGGGCGCTGGCCGGCGCGCCCGAGGTGATGGCGGCGTTCCAGTCGGAGGTGGACGCCGCCGCGGGCGCCGACGCCCGGCTCGACGCCGCGGTCCGCCAGGTGCGGGCCGCCCTGGCCGATCCGGCCGATCTGGAGGTACGCGCCCGTCGGGTGGTCGAACAGTTGGCGCTGGTGTTGCAGGGTGCGCTGCTGGTGCGCCACGGTCACCCGGCGGTCGCCGACGCCTTCTGCGCGTCCCGGCTGGGCGGCGACCGGGGACATGCCTACGGCACGTTGCCGGCCGGCGTCGACTTCGCCGCGATCATCGACCGGGCCACCCCGAAGGTCGGCTGACCGGTCCGGTGCCGCCACGGTGGGCGGCGGCACCGGAGCCGGGGATCAGCAGTAGAGGTTCGCTCCGGCGGCCACCCCGAGGATGCCCACGAACTGCTGGTACCGGGTGACCCGACTCTGCACCTGGGCGGGGTTGCCGCCGTTGCACTCGATCGAGCCGTTGATGCTGCGGATGGTCTGGCCGAAGCCGGCTCCGGTGACCATCGCGGTGTGCGCGGTCATCGTGCCGGGCCCGTTCTGCGTCATCCAGTACCAGATGGCGGTCTTCCAGGCCACGGCGGCGTCGGTCTGCACCAGCCACGGGTTGGTCAGCAGCGGCAGCCCGAGGGCGTTGCCGGCCGCGTGGTAGTTGAAGTTCCAGCTCAGCTGGATCGGCCCCCGCCCGTAGTACGCGGCCTGCCCGGCCGGGCAGCCGTACGGCTGGCCGCCGTCGCAGTAGTGCGGGTAGTTGGCCGTGTTCTGCTCCACGATGTGCACCAGGCCGCCGGTCTCGTGGTACACGTTCGCCAGGAAGGCCGCCGCCTCCTGCCGCTGCACCGTGGCGCTGCCGGTGCGGGCGAACGCCGGGTAGGCGCTGAGCGCGTTGACCAGTCCGGCGTACGAGTAGAAGGAGTTGCGGTTCGGGAACATCTGGTGGAACTGGGCCTCGCTGACCACGAAGCCACCCGGGTTGGTCGGCGGCGGGTTGCTGGTGGGCGGCGTGCCCGAGCAGGTGTACGGGTCCCAGTACCAGGTGCTGATGATCGGGTCGTAGCCGGGATTGTCGTGCTCGGCGATGTAGTACTGGCCGTTGGTGTACCGCACGATGCTGCCGGCCGGGTACCAGGTGCCGGCGGTCCAGTTCGGATGGTTGCAGGTGCCGCCCGTGGGCGGTGGGGTGCTGCCGCCGCAGGCGCCCAGGTCCTGCCAGACCCCGGTGGTGCCGGGCGGCGCCTCGTTCTGGGTCCACCACTTCGCCTGGTAGTTGCGGCCGTTGTGGGACACCTGCATGCCGGAGGTGTAGACCGCGGTGGACCGCCACCCGGTGGCACAGGCTGCGGCGGAGGCGGCGGTCGACGGGATGACCGCCAGCAGCGCGCCGGTGAGCGTCAGTGCCGCGAACGCGGCCAGGGCGCGCCATCTCGACATGCGATCACTCCTTCCGAAGGGAGGGGACGTCGAAGGGCGGAACGCTCATCGACGGACATGATGGTAGCACCAACTGTTCATAAACCTTACTATTAGTTCCGAGCAGTGAACCGGGCGTTGAGCCGGGCCCGTTGCTGTGGGATTCTTGGACGCCGATGCGTTGTCGCGCGTGTGAGTGACCGTCGCCCGATGGGCAACCGGAGCCGCCACGGTTCCGGGGGACGACGGCCGAGGACGGATTCGTCTCTGTTCCACCGGTCCCGGGCCCGCCACCGCGGGCGCGGGCCCCGGGGCGCGCCCCGTGACCGCGCAGGAAGCTCAAGGTAATCTGGCAGCGGCCCCGAGTGCGACCCCGGGGCGCCCCC